>NZ_JAHBDP010000055.1:0-108406 GCF_019956495.1 Pseudomonas sp. BF-B-26
GTGGGAGCGGGCTTGCTCGCGAATGCGGTTTGTCATCCGACACTGATGTTGACTGGCCCGGCGCATTCGCGAGCAAGCCCGCTCCCACAGGGGATCCTGGCTACTTCAAGAGTTGTGTCCGGCCAGCCATTTCGATCCATGTCGTAAACGCACCTTTGCGTGGCGTCCGTAGGCATTTGGCCTGTCTGCGCCGGTCATACCATCGCATTCAAAGGGCACTGTCGAAACACCAGTGCCTTACCGAGACGAATGGCGCATAGATGCCGCTGGGAGAGACGCGATGTTCAGCAAGCAAGACCAGATCCAGGGTTACGACGATGCACTGCTGGCGGCGATGAATGCCGAGGAGCAACGCCAGGAAGATCACATCGAGCTGATCGCGTCCGAGAACTACACCAGCAAGCGCGTGATGGAAGCGCAAGGCAGCGGCCTGACCAACAAATACGCCGAAGGTTATCCGGGCAAGCGCTACTACGGTGGCTGTGAGCACGTCGATAAAGTTGAAGCGCTGGCCATCGAACGCGCCAAGCAATTGTTCGGTGCCGACTACGCCAACGTGCAGCCGCACTCCGGTTCTTCCGCCAACAGCGCCGTTTACCTGGCGCTGATCCAGCCGGGCGACACCATTCTCGGCATGAGCCTGGCTCACGGCGGTCACTTGACCCACGGCGCGAAAGTGTCGTCCTCGGGCAAGCTCTACAACGCCGTGCAGTACGGCATCGACACCAAGACCGGGTTGATCGACTACGACGAAGTCGAACGTCTGGCCGTCGAGTGCAAGCCGAAAATGATCGTCGCCGGGTTCTCGGCTTACTCCAAGACCCTCGACTTCCCGCGTTTCCGGCAGATTGCCGACAAGGTCGGTGCGCTGCTGTTCGTCGACATGGCTCACGTGGCCGGTCTGGTCGCCGCTGGTCTGTACCCGAATCCGCTGCCGTACGCTGACGTGGTCACCACCACCACCCACAAGACCCTGCGCGGTCCACGTGGCGGGTTGATCCTGGCCAAGTCCAACGAAGAGATCGAGAAAAAGCTCAACGCCGCGGTATTCCCCGGCGCACAGGGCGGGCCGCTGATGCACGTCATCGCTGGTAAAGCGGTGTGCTTCAAGGAAGCGCTGGAGCCTGGTTTCAAGGTCTATCAGCAACAAGTTATCGACAACGCCCAGGCCATGGCCGGCGTATTTATCAAACGCGGCTACGATGTAGTGTCCGGCGGCACCGATAACCACCTGTTCCTGGTCAGCCTGATCCGTCAGGGCCTCACCGGCAAAGACGCGGATGCAGCACTCGGTCGCGCCCACATCACCGTGAACAAGAACGCTGTCCCGAACGATCCACAGTCGCCGTTCGTGACCTCCGGCCTGCGCATCGGCACCCCGGCGGTGACCACTCGCGGCTTCAAGGTTACCCAGTGCGTCGAGTTGGCCGGCTGGATCTGCGACATCCTCGACAACCTCGGCGACGCCGACGTCGAGGCCAATGTTGCGCAGCATGTTTCGGCCTTGTGCGCGGACTTCCCGGTTTATCGCTGAGCGCGGTTTTGGAGTAAATGACTATGCAACGCTACTCAGGCTTCGGCCTCTTCAAACACTCCCTCAGCCATCACGAAAACTGGCAGAAGATGTGGCGCACGCCGACCCCTAAAAAGGTCTATGACGTGGTCATCGTCGGCGGTGGCGGGCATGGTCTGGCGACCGCCTACTACCTGGCCAAAGAGCACGGCATCACCAACGTGGCCGTGGTCGAGAAAGGCTGGCTGGGCGGCGGTAACACCGCGCGCAACACCACCATCGTTCGCTCCAACTACCTGTGGGACGAGTCGGCGCACCTGTACGAACACGCGATGAAATTGTGGGAAGGCCTGTCCCAGGACCTGAACTACAACGTGATGTTCTCCCAGCGCGGCGTTTACAACCTGTGCCACACCCTGCAGGACATCCGTGATTCCGAGCGTCGGGTCAGCGCCAACCGCCTCAACGGCGTGGACGGCGAACTGCTCGATGCCAAACAAGTAGCCGACGAGATTCCGTACCTCGACTGCTCGAAAAACACTCGCTACCCGGTAATGGGCGCCACCGTCCAGCGTCGCGGCGGCGTGGCCCGTCACGATGCCGTGGCCTGGGGCTTTGCCCGTGCGGCCGACGCCTTGGGCGTGGACTTGATCCAGCAGACCGAAGTGATCGGTTTCCGCAAGGAAAACGGTGTGTGCATCGGTGTTGAAACCAACAAAGGCTTCATCGGCGCCAAGCGCGTCGGTGTGGTGACTGCCGGTAACTCCGGGCACATGGCCAAACTCGCCGGTTTCCGTCTGCCGATCGAATCCCACCCGCTGCAAGCGCTGGTGTCCGAGCCGATCAAGCCGATTATCGACAGCGTGATCATGTCCAACGCCGTACACGGTTACATCAGCCAGTCCGACAAGGGCGACCTGGTGATCGGCGCCGGTATCGACGGCTACAACGGCTATGGCCAGCGTGGTTCGTACCCGGTGATCGAGCACACCATTCAGGCCATCGTCGAGATGTTCCCGGTGTTGTCCCGTGTACGCATGAACCGTCAGTGGGGCGGCATCGTCGACACCACGCCGGATGCATGCCCGATCATTTCGAAAACCCCGGTCCCGAACATGTTCTTCAACTGCGGTTGGGGCACCGGTGGCTTCAAGGCAACACCTGGCTCGGGCAACGTGTTTGCCGCGAGTCTGGCCAAGGGTGAAATGCACCCATTGGCTGCACCTTTCTCCATCGACCGTTTCCACAACGGTGCGTTGATCGATGAACACGGCGCTGCTGCGGTTGCCCACTAACAGGAGAAATCCCCATGTTGCATATCTTCTGTCCTCACTGCGGCGAACTGCGCTCCGAAGAGGAATTCCACGCATCCGGCCAGGCGCACATCCCGCGCCCACTGGACCCGAACAGCTGCACCGACGAGGAGTGGGGCGACTACATGTTCTTCCGCGACAACCCTCGCGGTCTGCACCACGAGCTGTGGGATCACGTCGCCGGTTGCCGTCAGTACTTCAACGCCACCCGTGACACCGTGACCTACGAGATTCTCGAAACTTACAAGATCGGCACCAAGCCACAATTCACCGACAAGACCGATAGCCCGAAAGCGGCCGCCACGGCTCTGGGAGAGAAGGTATGAGCCAGATCAATCGCCTGTCCAACGGCGGACGGATCGACCGCAACAAAGTGCTGAGCTTCACTTTCAACGGCCAGACCTACAAAGGCTTTGAAGGCGATTCCCTGGCCGCGGCCTTGCTGGCCAACGGTGTCGACATCATCGGTCGCAGCTTCAAGTATTCCCGTCCGCGCGGCATCTTCGCCGCCGGTGCCGAAGAGCCGAACGCTGTGCTGCAGATCGGCGCGACCGAAGCCACGCAGATCCCGAACGTACGCGCCACGCAACAAGCGCTGTATCAAGGTTTGGTCGCCACCAGCACCAACGGCTGGCCGAGCGTGAACAACGACATGATGGGGATTCTCGGCAAGGTCGGCGGCAAGCTGATGCCGCCGGGCTTCTACTACAAAACCTTCATGTACCCGCAATCGTTCTGGATGACTTACGAGAAGTACATTCGTAAGGCCGCCGGTCTTGGCCGTTCGCCGACCGAGAACGATCCGGACACCTACGACTACATGAACCAGCACTGCGACGTGCTGATCGTCGGCGGTGGCCCGGCTGGCCTGGCCGCTGCACTGGCGGCTGCTCGCAGCGGTGCCCGTGTGATTCTCGCCGATGAGCAGGAAGAGTTCGGCGGCAGCCTGCTCGATTCCCGTGAAAGCCTCGACGGCAAGCCTGCCACCGAGTGGGTCGCCAGCGTCATCGCCGAGCTGAAAAACACCCCGGACGTGCTGCTGTTGCCGCGCGCCACGGTCAACGGTTACCACGACCACAACTTCCTGACCATTCACGAGCGCCTGACCGATCACCTCGGCGACCGCGCTCCGATTGGCCAGGTGCGCCAGCGCATCCACCGGGTTCGCGCCAAGCGTGTCGTGCTGGCGACCGGCGCTCACGAACGTCCACTGGTTTACGGCAACAACGACGTGCCGGGCAACATGCTCGCCGGCGCTGTGTCGACTTACGTGCGTCGTTACGGCGTGGCACCGGGCAAAAAACTGGTGCTGTCGACCAACAACGATCACGCCTACCGTGTTGCACTGGATTGGCTCGACGCCAGTCTGCAAGTCGTCGCCATCGCCGATGCCCGCAGCAATCCGCGCGGTGCGCTGGTGGAAGAAGCACGCGCCAAAGGCATCCGCATCCTGACCGGCAGCGCCGTGATCGAGGCCCGTGGCAGTAAGCACGTGACCGCCGCTCGCGTTGCCGCGATCGATGTAAAAGCGCACACCGTGACCAGCCCGGGCGAGTGGCTCGATTGCGACCTGGTCGCCAGCTCCGGCGGTTACAGCCCGGTGGTTCACCTGGCATCGCACTTGGGCGGCAAGCCGATCTGGCGTGAAGACATCCTCGGTTTCGTACCGGGCGAAGCACCGCAAAAACGCGTGTGCGTCGGTGGCATCAATGGCGTCTACGGCCTCGGCGATTCCCTGGCCGATGGTTTTGAAGGTGGCGCTCGCGCCGCCAGCGAAGCCGGTTTCGGCAAGGTCGAAGGCGTACTGCCCAAAGCCCTGAGCCGTCTGGAAGAGCCGACGCTGGCGCTGTTCCAGGTGCCTCACGAAAAAGCCACTGCCCGTGCGCCGAAGCAATTCGTCGACCTGCAGAACGACGTTACCGCTGCCGCCATCGAGCTGGCGACCCGTGAAGGCTTCGAGTCGGTCGAGCACGTCAAGCGCTACACCGCGCTGGGCTTCGGCACTGACCAGGGCAAGCTCGGCAACGTCAACGGTCTGGCCATCGCCGCCCGTTCGCTGAACGTGACCATCCCGCAGATGGGCACCACCATGTTCCGTCCGAACTACACGCCGGTAACATTTGGCGCCGTGGCCGGCCGTCACTGTGGGCACATCTTCGAGCCGGTGCGTTTCACTGCGCTGCATCACTGGCACGTGAAGAACGGCGCCGAGTTCGAAGACGTCGGTCAATGGAAGCGTCCGTGGTACTTCCCGAAAAACGGTGAAGACCTGCACACCGCCGTGAAGCGCGAGTGCAAAGCCGTGCGCGACAGCGTCGGCCTGCTGGACGCTTCGACCCTGGGCAAAATCGACATCCAGGGCCCGGATTCCCGTGAGTTCCTCAACCGCATCTACACCAACGCCTGGACCAAGCTCGACGTGGGCAAGGCTCGCTACGGCCTGATGTGCAAAGAAGACGGCATGGTGTTCGACGACGGCGTGACTGCATGCCTGGCCGACAACCATTTCGTGATGACCACCACCACCGGCGGCGCTGCACGCGTGCTGCAATGGCTGGAAATCTACCACCAGACCGAATGGCCAGACCTGAAGGTGTACTTCACGTCCGTGACGGATCACTGGGCAACCATGACTCTGTCCGGGCCGAACAGCCGCAAGCTGCTCAGCGAAGTCACCGACATCGACCTGAGCAACGAAGCCTTCCCGTTCATGACCTGGAAAGAAGGTCTGGTCGGCGGTGTGCCGGCGCGGGTGTTCCGGATTTCGTTTACCGGTGAACTGTCGTACGAAGTCAACGTTCAGGCCGACTACGCCATGGGCGTTCTGGAAAAAATCGTCGAGGCCGGGAAGAAGTACAACCTGACCCCGTACGGCACCGAAACCATGCACGTGCTGCGGGCCGAGAAGGGCTTCATCATCGTCGGTCAGGACACTGACAGCTCGATGACCCCGGATGACCTGAACATGGGCTGGTGTGTCGGTCGCACCAAACCGTTCTCGTGGATTGGCCAGCGTGGCATGAACCGCGAAGACTGCGTGCGTGATCAACGCAAACAGTTGGTCGGTCTGAAACCGATCGATCCGACCAAATGGCTGCCGGAAGGGGCGCAACTGGTGTTCAACACCAAGCAAGCGATCCCGATGACCATGGTTGGTCACGTGACCTCCAGCTACTTGCACAACTCCCTGGGCTATTCGTTTGCCATGGGTGTGGTCAAGGGCGGCTTGAAGCGCATGGGTGAGCGTGTGTTCGCACCGCTGGCCGATGGCAGCGTGATCGAGGCGGAAATCGTTTCTTCGGTGTTCTTCGATCCGAAAGGCGATCGCCAGAACATCTAACGGCCCTAGATCTTGTGGGTGGGCAATGACACCGAGTCGGCCCATTCGCGAGCAAGCCCGCTCCCACAGGGGACCGCGGTCGAAAGGTGGGAGCGGGCTTGCTCGCGAAGACGGCAGCCCGGTCACCACAAGGGTTGAGACCAACCGCACAACAGAATTCAGGAACAGGTGCTTTATGACCGCAGCCAATGTTTACCAACAACGCCCAACCACTGGGGCCAAGGCCGAGTCGTCGCTGCATCACGCCGACCTCGCCAGCCTGGTGGGCAAGGGCCGCAAAAGCGCCGGCGTGATCGTGCGTGAGAAAAAACTCCTCGGCCACCTGACCATTCGTGGCGATGGCCACGATGCTGCGTTCGCTGCCGGTGTGCACAAAGCCCTCGGTATCGAATTGCCGAGCGCGCTGACCGTCGTCGTCAAAGGCGAAACCAGCCTGCAATGGATGGGGCCGGATGAATGGCTGCTGATCGTGCCGACCGGTGAAGAATTCGCCGCCGAGAAGAAACTGCGTGAAGCGCTGGGCGACCTGCACATCGCGATCACCAACGTCAGTGGCGGCCAGCAGCTCCTCGAACTGAGCGGCCCGAACGTGCGCCAGGTGCTGATGAAGTCCACTAGCTATGACGTACACCCCAACAACTTCCCGGTGGGCAAGGCTGTGGGCACCGTGTTTGCCAAATCGCAACTGGTGATCCGCCATACCGCCGAAGACACCTGGGAACTGCTGATTCGTCGCAGCTTCTCGGATTACTGGTGGTTGTGGTTGCAGGATGCGGCCGCTGAATATGGCCTGAGCGTCCAGGCTTAGGAATGAGCCGGGTTGGCCCTGATATTTGGGGTTGACCTGAGATCGACCCCTCACCCCAACCCTCCCGAAACGTCGGACCGCCCCAGAGGGGAGAGGGGGAAAGGGGGCAGATCTCCAGTGTTTTCGATGTTTAGGTTCGACTTGGAAGCGCTTTTATAGAACCTGAGTTCATCTCGATGTTTCAGGTCGATGTAGCTCCAAGAACAACTCGGTCAGTCCCCTCGCCCCTTTGGGGAGAGGGTTAGGGTGAGGGGTGGATTTCCCTGACACCCAGCACAATGAACAGGAGTCACCGCACTATGAGCCGCGCCCCAGACACATGGATTCTGACCGCCGACTGCCCAAGCGTCCTCGGCACCGTGGATGCGGTGACCCGCTTTCTGTTCGAGCAGGGCTGCTACGTCACTGAGCACCATTCCTTCGATGATCGGCTTTCGGGCCGTTTCTTCATTCGCGTGGAATTCCGCCAGCCCGACGGCTTCGACGAACAAGCCTTCCGCGCCGGTCTCGAAGAGCGTGGTAAAGCCTTCGGCATGATCTTCGAACTGACGCCGCCGAACTACCGCCCGAAAGTGGTGATCATGGTTTCCAAAGCCGATCACTGCCTCAACGATTTGCTCTACCGCCAGCGCATCGGCCAACTCTCGATGGACGTGGCCGCCGTGGTCTCCAACCACCCGGACCTCAAGCCGTTGGCGGACTGGCATCAGATTCCGTACTACCACTTCCCGCTGGACCCGAACGACAAACCGTCGCAAGAGCGTCAGGTCTGGCAGGTGATCGAAGAGTCCGGCGCCGAACTGGTGATCCTTGCCCGCTACATGCAAGTCCTGTCGCCAGAACTGTGCCGCAAACTCGACGGCAAGGCGATCAACATCCATCACTCCCTGCTGCCGGGTTTCAAGGGCGCCAAGCCCTATCACCAGGCTTACAACAAGGGCGTGAAACTGGTCGGCGCCACGGCGCACTACATCAACAACGACCTGGACGAAGGCCCGATCATTGCCCAGGGCGTGGAGGCGGTGGACCACAGTCATTACCCGGAAGATTTGATCGCCAAGGGGCGGGATATCGAAGGGCTGACCCTGGCCCGGGCCGTTGGTTATCACATTGAACGACGGGTGTTTTTGAACGCCAATCGCACCGTCGTTCTTTAGATCGCCATCGCTAGCAGGCTAGCTCCCACAGGGTTTTGGGTTGTTCACAAATCCTGTGCTCACCCGAATCACTGTGGGAGCTGGCCTGCCAGCGATGAGGCCATAACAGACAACACAAGACACACAGGCAATAACCCGAGCAATCAACGCGCCGCCGATCCATGGCGACGCGCCCGTTACATAAAAACAACAGCGAGGTGAAAGCATGTCTGGCAATCGTGGTGTGGTGTATCTCGGCAATGGCAAAGTCGAAGTACAAAAAATCGACTATCCGAAAATGCAGGACCCGCGCGGCAGGAAGATTAATCACGCTGTCATCCTGCGTGTGGTGTCCACCAACATCTGTGGTTCCGACCAGCACATGGTGCGCGGTCGTACTACGGCTCAAACCGGCCTGGTACTGGGTCACGAAATCACCGGTGAAGTGATCGAGAAGGGCAGCGACGTCGAGAACCTGCAGATCGGCGACCTGGTGTCCGTCCCGTTCAACGTCGCTTGCGGGCGCTGCCGTTCCTGCAAAGAGATGCACACCGGTGTCTGTCTGAGTGTTAACCCGGCGCGTCCGGGCGGTGCTTACGGTTATGTCGACATGGGCGACTGGACCGGCGGTCAGGCTGAATACGCGATGGTGCCGTATGCCGACTTCAACCTGCTCAAACTGCCTGACCGCGACAAGGCCATGGAAAAAATCCGTGACCTGACCTGCCTCTCCGACATCCTGCCAACCGGTTACCACGGCGCAGTGACGGCGGGCGTTGGCCCGGGCAGCACCGTGTACATCGCGGGTGCCGGTCCTGTCGGTCTGGCCGCTGCCGCTTCCGCTCGCCTGTTGGGCGCGGCCGTGGTGATCATCGGTGACGTCAACACCGTCCGCCTGGCGCATGCCAAGGCTCAAGGTTTTGAAATCGCCGACCTGTCCCTGGACACCCCGCTGCACGAACAGATCGCTGCGCTGCTGGGCGAGCCTGAAGTGGATTGCGCCGTCGACGCCGTGGGCTTCGAAGCGCGTGGTCACGGTCATGACGGCGTGAAACACGAGGCTCCGGCCACCGTGCTCAACTCGCTGATGGGCGTGGTTCGGGTGGCTGGCAAAATCGGTATCCCGGGCCTGTACGTGACTGAAGATCCGGGAGCAGTCGACGCCGCCGCGAAGATGGGCAGCCTGAGCATCCGCTTCGGTCTGGGCTGGGCCAAATCCCACAGCTTCCACACGGGTCAAACGCCAGTGATGAAGTACAACCGCCAACTGATGCAAGCGATCATGTGGGACCGTATCCACATTGCCGACATCGTGGGTGTTGAGGTGATCAACCTAGACGACGCGCCACGTGGTTATGGCGAGTTCGATGCGGGCGTGCCGAAGAAGTTTGTGATCGATCCGCACAAACTGTTCAGCGCAGCGTAACGGCTTCAGGCAAAACAAAACGGCGACCCTCGGGTCGCCGTTTTTTATGGCTGTGATGATCGTTCCCACGTTTGGTCCATTCTTTTTCGACTGTTCGTCAGGGGCTTGCCAAACCTGGGAACAATCCCCCGGGATGCCAGTCCAAACCACGATTTTCCGCCGCCCATTGCCGGGCGGTTTTCATGGCACATGAGGATGTCTGGATGAAGATTTCACGCGGTTTTGCACTGGCTTCGCTGATGTGTCTGGCGGCCAGTCCGGTCTTTGCTCAGTTCAGCCTGTTCGATGCGGCCAATGCCCTCTCCGGCACGCAGGACGATGACGCCGCCGCAGCCGCGCCAACCGCGCAGACGGCCGATCTGCTAAGTGCGCTCAGCCAATTGGACGTGACGACAGAACAAGCCATTGGCGGTGCCGGGGCGATGCTGGGTCTGGCGAAGAATCAATTGAGTTCGACCGACTACTCAGAATTGGCCAAAAGCGTGCCCGGAATCGACTTGCTGTCCGGTGGCGGTGAACTGGGCGTCCTCAGCGGCTTGCTTGGCTCGTCCGGTAAAGCGTCAGGTCTGGACAACCTCTTGGGCAACGTGAGTAACACCAACGACCTGAACAGTGCCTTCAACGCGTTGGGCATGGACACTGGCATGATCGGCCTGTTTGCCCCCGTGCTTCTGAAATTTTTCGGTCAGCAGGGCGTCGGCGGTTCACTGCTGACAAACCTGGGCGGGATCTGGGGCGCAGGCACCGGTACCTGATTCAGCGGCGCTCGGCGCGCAACGCGTCGATGCGCAGGTCCTTCTCGATCCAGAGCTGGTTGACCCAGTTCTGGATGGTTTCGCGAAACTGCGGATTGTTTTCGTAATCGCCCTGCCACAGCGCCGGGTCGAGTTCGCGGGTCTTGATGTCGATGATGACCCTCGGCACGTTGCCGCTGAGCAAATCCCAAAACCCCGGAATCGTCTGCTGCGGATACACCACCGTCACATCAAGGACGGCGTCCAGCTGTTCGCCCATTGCCGCCAGAACAAACGCCACGCCACCAGCCTTGGGCCTGAGCAGGTGGGTGAAGGGTGATTGCTGCTGGGCACTTTTCGCCGCGGTATAGCGAGTGCCTTCCAGGTAATTGACCACCGTCACCGGTTGACGCTTGTACAACTCGCACGCCGCTTTGGTGATCTCCAGGTCCTTGCCAGCCAGTTCAGGGTGCTTCGCCAGGAATGCCTTGGTGTAGCGTTTCATGAACGGGTAATCCAGCGCCCACCACGCTAACCCGAGAAACGGCACCCAGATCAGCTCTTTCTTGAGGAAGAACTTGAAGAACGGCGTGCGCCGATTCAGGGCCTGGATCAGCGCCGGGATATCGACCCAGAATTGATGGTTGCTGATCACCAGATACGACGTGTCGACCCGCAGATCATCGCCGCCACGGATGTCCCATTGCGTGGGGATGCACAGGCGGAAAATCAGCTTGTCGATTTCGGCCCAGGTCTCGGCGATCCCCATCACCGTCCATGAGGCGTAATCACGCAAGCGCCCGGGCAGGACCAGTTTGAGCAAGGCGAACACCATCAGCGGCCCGAACAGGACCAGGGTGTTGAGCAACAGCAGCAGGGTAACGAAACAGCCGGTGAGCAGGCGGCGCATAAGTAACTCTTGAAAGCCTTTGGGCGCGCAATGATAAGCAGCTTCGGACGGCAGGCCAAATCGGTGACGACGAATGTTTCACCTTTACGTGGTTATGCTGGTCCTTTCGTGATCATTCCGGCCCCATCGCGAGCAGGCTCGCTCCCACAGGATTTGTGTGTTGAGCACATGAACTGTGAGCAACAGAGATCCCTGTGGGAGCGAGCCTGCTCGCGAAAGATCTGAAGAACGAACGAATTCCCTACGGGCGGTCTAAAATTCCGCGTTCTACGCCCCAATTGCCCAAGGAAGCCCATTACGTGAAATCTATCCTTGCACTGCTTTCCCTCGTGGCCCTGCCGGTCCTGGCTGCTGAGCCGACCCTGTACGGGCGCTATGAATACATCGCGCTGCCGGAAATCGGTGGCGAAGTCCTCAAGGCCAAGATGGACACTGGCGCCCTGACCGCGTCGCTGTCGGCCAAAGACATCGAAACCTTCACCCGCGATGGCGACGAGTGGGTGCGTTTCCGCCTCGCTACCAAAGGCGCGAGCAACAAGGTCTACGAACACAAGGTCGCGCGGATCAGCAAGATCAAGACCCGCTCCGAAGAAGACGAGGACGACAAAGAAGCGGTCGCACCCACCAAGCGTCCGGTGGTTGATCTGGAACTGTGCCTGGGCAACGTCAAGCGCACCGTGGAGGTCAACCTCACTGACCGCAGCAGCTTCAACTACCCTTTGTTGATCGGTGCCAAAGCCTTGCGTGAGTTCGGCGCGGCGGTGAACCCGGCACGGCGCTTTACGGCGGACAAACCCGACTGCTGATTTCAAGTGGTCTCATTGACGTGACGTGAGCCTTGGGGCACCGTTCGCCCACTTAATCCCCGGGCTCGGACGCCATGCCTCATATCCTGATTGTCGAAGACGAAGCGGCGATTGCCGACACCCTGATTTTCGCCTTGCAGGGCGAGGGCTTCACCACCACCTGGCTGAGCCTTGGCGCCGCTGCGCTTGAGCATCAGCGCCAGATTCCGGCCGACCTGATCATTCTCGACATTGGTCTGCCGGACATCAGCGGCTTCGAGACCTGCAAGCAATTGCGGCGTTTCAGCGAAGTGCCGGTGATCTTCCTCAGCGCCCGGGATGCCGAAATCGATCGCGTCGTGGGCCTGGAAATCGGTGCCGACGATTACGTGGTCAAGCCGTTCAGCCCAAGAGAAGTGGCGGCGCGAGTCCGTGCGATTCTCAAACGCATGGCGCCGCGAGCGACCGCCGAAGTGGCATCGACGCTGTTTCGCATCGACAGCGAACGGGTGCAGATCAGCTATCGCGGTCAGCTTCTATCCTTGACCCGCCATGAATTCCGTCTGCTGCAATGCCTGCTGGAGCAACCCGAACGCGTCTTCAGCCGCGAGCAATTGCTCGATGCGCTGGGCGTCGCTGCAGATGCCGGGTACGAGCGCAGCATCGACAGCCACATCAAGAGCGTGCGCGCCAAACTGCGCCAGGTGAGGGCCGATGCGGAGCCGATCCAGACCCATCGCGGCCTCGGCTACAGCTACAGCCCGGGGCGTAGCTGATGCCTCTGGGGATCCGGATTTTTCTGGTCTACGTGCTGTTTATCGGCCTGACCGGTTATTTCGTGCTGAACACCGTGATGGAAGAAATCCGTCCCGGCGTGCGCCAGTCCACCGAAGAAACGCTGGTCGACACCGCCAACCTGATGGCCGAGATTTTGCGCGATGACTTCAAGGCCGGCACCTTGAACCAGAACCGCTGGCCCGAACTGCTCAAGGCTTATGGCGAACGGCAGCCGAAGGCGAGCATCTGGGGCTTGCCGAAGAATCAGGTCAACCACCGCATCTACGTCACCGATGCCAAGGGCGTTGTGGTGCTGGACTCCAGCGGAGTGGCAGTGGGGCAGGATTACTCGCGCTGGAACGACGTTTTACTGACCCTGCGCGGCGAGTACGGCGCTCGTTCCAGCCGCAGCGATCCGGACGATCCGAACTCCTCAGTGATGCACGTCGGTGCCCCGATTCGCGACAACGGCCAGATCATCGGTGTGGTCACCGTCGCCAAACCCAACAGCTCGTTGCAGCCATACGTTGATCGCACCGAACGGCGATTGCTTGCCTGGGGGGCCGGGCTGATCGGCCTCGGTCTGCTGTTTGGCGCGCTGTTGTCGTGGTGGTTGAGCGCGGCGCTGCGGCGGCTGACTGCTTACGCTCAGGCCGTCAGTGAAGGCCGGCGGGTCGAGGTTCCGCACTACCGTGGCGGCGAACTGGAACAACTGGCGACAGCGGTGGAGCAGATGCGCACGCAGCTCGAAGGCAAAGCCTACGTCGAACGTTACGTGCACACCTTGACCCACGAACTGAAAAGCCCGCTGGCGGCGATTCGTGGTGCGGCGGAATTGCTGCAAAGCGAGATGCCGCTGGCCCAGCAACAGCGTTTTGTCAGCAACATCGACAGCGAAAGCGCGCGGATGCAGCAGTTGATCGAGCGTCTGTTGAACCTGGCCCTGGTCGAACAACGCCAAGGGCTGGAGGAACGGGTGGCGGTGCCGCTGGCGAAGTTGGTAGATGAGTTGCTGAGCGCTCAGGCGGCGCGCATTGAAGGCAAGCAATTGCGCGTGGAACAAACCATTGCAGCGGATCTGATGCTGACCGGTGAACCGTTCCTGTTGCGTCAGGCGCTGGGTAATTTGCTGGAGAATGCGTTGGATTTCACGCCTGCAACGGGCGTGTTGCGATTCAGTGCCGCAAAGGCCGGCGAGCAAATCGAGTTCAAACTTTTTAACCAGGCTGAGGCGATTCCCGGCTATGCGTTACAGCGGTTGAGCGAACGATTCTATTCGCTACCGCGGCCGGACAGCGGGCGCAAGAGTACGGGGTTGGGGCTCAACTTCGTTGAAGAGGTGGTTAAGTTGCATGGTGGCGCGGTGAGCATCGGTAATGTCGATGGTGGTGTTCAAGTCATATTGCGTATGCCTGCTTAGATCCACCCCTCACCCCAGCCCTCTCCCCCCGGGGGAGAGGGGGAAAGGGAGCAGATCTTCAAGCTTTTCAAAACCTGAGTTCGACTCTATTTCCCCGGTCGCAAAATTTCTCAAGAACACCTCGGTCAGTCCCCTCTACCCCCTGGGGCGGTCCGACGTTTCGGGAGGGTTAGGGTGAGGGGTGGTTTTCCTTGCCGAAAACACTCTCCACAAAGTCTCCACATTCCCCCCACAAATCCCTCACACATCGATCCCAAACTCTCCCCATCCAAACAGGGAGAGTCCCATGAACCGCAGCCTGACCCTAAAGCTCGGGGCCATTGCCCTTCTGATTCTGTTGTTGCTGATCCCACTCCTGATGATTAACGGCGTGATCCAGGACCGCCAGCAACTGCGCGACGGCGTGCTCGAAGACATCGCCCGCAGTTCCAGCTACAGCCAGCAACTGAGCGGTCCGATCATGGTGGTGCCGTATCGCAAAGTGGTGCGGATCTGGAAGACCAATGAGAAAACCAACAAGCGCTACCAGGAAACCGGCGAAGAACGCGGCCAACTGTATTTTCTGCCGGAACGTTTCGAGCTCGACGGCAAGGTGCAGACCGAGTTGCGCTCGCGGGGGATTTACGAGGCGCGGCTGTACCACGCCGACAACCACATCAGCGGCCTGTTTTCGATTCCCGCGCAGCTGGGCATCTAGGAAGATTTCGCCGACTATCAGTTTGATCAAGCATTTCTGACGATAGGCATCAGCGATATCCGCGGGATCGAAAATGCCCTGAAACTGGACCTCAATGGTCAGAGTCTGGACTTTGAACCGGGCACGCAGCTGGGCTGGCTAGGCGAGGGGGCACACGTCAAGTTGCCCGCGCTGGACAGGCACAAAGGCGCGGAACTGGCGTTCGCCTTTGACCTGCGCCTGCAGGGCACCGGCCAGTTGCAGATCACTCCGGTCGGCAAAACCAGCAAGGTGCAACTGGCGGCCAACTGGCCTCACCCGAGCTTTATTGGCAACTACTTGCCGGCTCAGCGTGACGTCACCGGGACAGGTTTTACCGCGAATTGGCAGACTTCGTTCTTTTCCACCAACCTGGAAGAAGCCTTGACCAACTGCCTGACCAGCGACCGTTGTGACGAGTTCAAGAGCCGCAACTTCGGGGTGAGTTTCATCGATCCGGTGGATCAGTACCTCAAGAGTGATCGGGCGATCAAATACGCGCTGCTGTTCATTGCCCTGACCTTCGCCGGATTCTTCCTGTTCGAAGTGCTCAAAAGCATGGCCGTGCATCCCATCCAGTACGCGCTGGTGGGGGTGGCGCTAGCGTTTTTCTACCTGCTGTTGCTGTCGCTGTCCGAACACATCGGCTTTGCTCTGGCATACCTGTTGTCGGCGGGCAGCTGTGTGTTGTTGATCGGGTTTTATGTCTGCCATGTGCTGCGCAGCGTGCGTCACGGCTTGAGTTTTTCGGCAGGGCTGGCGGCGTTGTATGGCTTGCTCTATGGCTTGCTGAGTGCCGAGGATTACGCGTTGCTGATGGGTTCGCTGCTGTTGTTCGGGTTGTTGGGCGTGTTCATGGTGCTGACCCGCAAGCTGGATTGGTATGGGATCGGGCAGAAGCCGGCCAAGCCGTTGGTGTTTGATATTGGAGCGGTGGAATGAGCCGGTCGTTGGGGTTGCGCGAGGATCAGCGTGAGGGCGAGGTGTTGGCGACGCTGATATTCGGGTTGTTTCCAGTGGATCCGCTGTGGTGCCATCGCGAGCAGGCTCGCTCCCACAAGGGATCTCCAGTGAACACAAAATTCGTGCACACAACCGATCAACTGTGGGAGCGAGCCTGCTCGCGAAGAGGCCCGGACAGCGAGCGAAGTTCTAAACCTTCGGCATAGTCGCCAGCATCGAAGCCCGCTGACTCACCTCAAAGTACCAGTTCGCCAGCTTCGGATTTACCGTACGCCATTCCAGATCCGGATGGCGCAAATCCAGGTAGCCCAACGCACAGGCAACACTGATCGCCGCCACATCGAAATGGCTGGTCAGCTCGGCAATCGTGTCCGCTTCCAGCAGTGCCAGGGCGCGACGAATCTTCTCGCGCTGGCCATCGAGCCACTCATCCCAGTGTTTTTCCGGGGCACGCAGGGCGACTTCATAACGAATCAGCACCGCAGCGTCCATGATCCCGTCGGCCAGGGAGGCCAGGGTCAGGCGCCGCCAGCGGGCTGAGCCGTCACGCGGGATCAGCGGATTGCCGACGTGCTGGTGGTCGAGGTAATCGAGGATCACCCGGCTGTCATGAATGACGTTGCCATCGGCCAGGCGCAGGGCCGGGATTTTACCCAGCGGGTTGTCTTCGTTGAGCATCAGGTCCGGGCTGACCGGTGTGAGCACGCAGTCTTGCAGCGTCACGCGGTCCTGTTGACCGGTTTCGTGCAGCAGCACCATGACTTTGCGAACGAAGGGCGATAAAGGGTTGTGGAACAGGGTCATGCTGGCGGCGGACATGGCAGCGTCTCGGTATGGGGCGGTGCTGGGCAGCATAGCGCGTGGATCACGCAACTTGTAGGAGCAAAGCTTGCTCGCGATGGGATCACCGCGGTCTGACCGAATGAACGAGTCGATGCCATCGCGAGCAAGCTTTGCTCCTACAGGTTTTGTGTTGTTAGCGAGGCAGCAGCAGGCCGCGCAGGGCAAGGGCGGCGGGAATGCCCAGGCCAAGCCAACTCAATGCGTCCCACACGCCATCCCCCAGTAACGCGGCGAACAACCCCGCCGCGCTGAACAGGGCGATAACCGTTGGGGTGGAGAACACCTTCCAGAAATTCGACTGCCGCGGCCTCATGCTGGACTCTCCGCGTTCTCGAACACCGGTTTCGCAGCCTTGCGCCGCACCACCCAAAGATAAACCCCGCTACCGAGGACGATGATGGTCAGCCCATCCAGTGTGGCCCAGAGGATCTTCATCGGCATGCCGCCGTAATCACCGAAGTGCAACGGCTGGGACATGCCCATGGCGTCCATGTACCACGGGCGTTCGGCCACGGCGGTGACTTGCAGGGTGTTGGCGTCGATCAGCACCGGTGTCAGCAGGTGCGAGGTCAGGTGAGTGCTGCCTTTCATGAACACCGCGTAATGGTGTTCGCTGGAGAATCGTGTGCCGGGGAAGGCGATGAAGTCCGGCTGCATGCCCGGTGCGACTTCCTTGGCGATGTCGAGCAAGCGGGTCGCGGGCGCCAGTTGTGTCAGTGGCGGTGCGTCACGGTACGGCGCGACCATCGCGCTCAGGCTGTCGTTGCGCCACGCGGCGATCAACAGGTCGGCGCAGGCACTGATGACGCCGGTGACGCCGACCACCAAGGCCCAGGTCAAGGTCACCACGCCGATCAAATTGTGCAGATCGAGCCAGCGCAGGCGCGTGGATTTGTCCTGGCGCACGGTGGCAAATTTCAAACGGCGCATGAACGGCAGGTACAGCACCGTCCCGGAGACAATCGCCACCACGAACAGAATGCCCATGAACGCCAGCAGCAACTTGCCCGGCAGACCGGCGAACATGTCCACGTGCAGGCGCAACATGATCATCATGAAGCCGCCGTTGGCCGACGGCATCCCCAGCGCTTCACCGGTGCGGGCGTCGAGCATGAAGGTGTGAGACGAGTTCGGCTCGGTGCCGGCGGTGGCCGCCATGATCGTGATCGCGGCGTTGGGCTGGTCTTCGTCGAAGCCGAAATACTGCATGACTTCGCCAGGGCGATGTTTTTCAGCGGCCTGCACCAATTGCTGCAAATTCAGCTGCGGGGTGTCCGCCGGCATCGTCTTCAATTCAGCGGCATCGCCCAGCAAGTGGTCGATCTCGTGGTGAAAGATCAATGGCAGGCCGGTCAGTGCGAGCATCAGCAGGAACACGGTGCAGATCAGGCTGGTCCAGGTGTGGACGAAGGACCAGCGGCGAATTGTTTTGCTTTTCATTTCATAGCCTTCAGAAATACCAAAGCCGCCCCTGTCGGACGGCTCGGGTCTTGGGCGTGCCGGGTCAGGCCATTACCACTTGTAAGTAGCACTGGCGACGACGCTGCGTTGGTCGCCGTAGTAGCAGTAGAAGCTGTCGCACGTGGAGATGTAGTCCTTGTCGAACAGGTTGGTGGCGTTCAGTGCCAGGGAGGCGCCTTTGAGGCTGTTGTCCAGGCGGCCCAGGTCGTAATGAACCGCGGCGTCGAACACGGTGTAGGCGTCCGCCTTGCCGAGCGAGGTATTGCCCTGGTCGCCGTAGGTGTTGCCGGTGTAGCGAGCGCCGGCGCCAATGCCGAAACCGTCCAGCATGCCGTTGTGCCAGGTGTAATCGGTCCACAGGGACGCCTGCTGGTTAGGCATCAGTTGCAGACGATTGCCTTTGAAAGTGCCGTTCTGCACTTCGGATTTGGCCAGGGTGTAAGCGGCGATGACCTTGAGGTTCTCGGTCACGTCGGAGACGGCTTCCAGTTCCAGGCCTTTGACTTTCACTTCACCGGTCTGGCTGGTGACCGAAACGTTGTCCGAGTTGGTCGTGGTGACGGAGACATTTTTCTGGGTCAGGTCATAGACCGCTGCGGTCAACAGGGTGATGCTGCCAGGCGGTTGGTACTTGATGCCCAGTTCCCACTGTTTGCCTTCAGTCGGCTTGAACGAATCGGTCGGCGATGCGGTGGCGTTGCTGGTCGGCTGGAACGACTCGGCGTACGACAGGTACGGCACGATGCCGTTGTCGAACACGTAGCTGATCGCCGCGTTGCCGCTGAAGTTCTTGTCGCGCTCGGTATGGGTGGCATCGCCTTTATTGAAGAATTTGGTGCCGGTGTGGACCCAGTCTTCACGCCCACCCAGCGTCAGACGCCATTGGTCGAGGGCCATCTGGTCCTGAACGTACAGGCCGGTCTGGTAAGTTTTCTGGTCGTAGTCATAGAACGCCGCCGAACGTGGCGGACGAACAATGGGCTGGCCATAGATCGGGTTGTTGACGTTGGTGGTCAGACCGTCACCGTAAATCGAGGTGTAGTTGGTGTTGGTGCGCTGATGATCGAGGCCGATCAGCAGGGTGTGACGGATGTCGCCGGTCGCGAAGTCGCCCTGGAAGTTGTTGTCCACGGCGAACTGGCTGATGTCCTCGTCGACACTGGTGCTCGAGCGGCCAACGTTGCCTTCGGCATCCACCTGGGTGAACGGGTAGGCGCCGGGGGTGAGGGCCTGGAAGGACAGGTCCGATTTGGTGTAACGCAGGTTCTGCTTGAACTGCCAGACATCGTTCAAACGATGTTCAAAGGCGTAGCCCAGTGCGTAGTAAGTGCGGTCGTAGAATTCCCAGTCCGGGTCGCCCAGGTTTTTATGATGGGAAATCTTGCCGAGGGGCGAATGGATCTTGGTGCCTTGCACCGGCAGAAATTGGCTGGTGATGCCGGTATCGTCGCGGGTGAATTGCGTCAGCAGGGTGAATTTGGTGTCTTCGTCAATGTTCCAGGTCAGGCTCGGCGCGATGTTGTAGCGCTTGTTGTCGACGTGGTCGATCTGCGTGCCGCTGTCGCGCACCACACCGCTCAAACCGTAGAGGAACTGGCCTTCGTCATCGATCTTGCCGCTGCTGGCGAAGTTGATCTGGCGATGATTGTCACTGCCGTATTGCACCTGGATTTCGCTGCTCGACTCGGCGCTGGGACGACGGCTGACCATGTCCAGCAAGCCGCCTGGCGGGGTCTGGCCGTAAACCGACGAGGCCGGGCCGCGTAGCAGGGCGAGGCGTTCGAGGTTCCAGGTTTCCTGTTTCGGGTTGGCGTACACGCCTTTTGGCAGTGGCAGGCCATCGAGGAATTGCGTCGGCTCGAAACCGCGCACGCGCAACCAGTCGGCACGGGTGTCGCTGCCGTAGCTGCTGGAAGTGATGCCGGGCATGTAGCGCACCGCGTCATCGAGGCTATGCACATTGCGGTCGTCCATTTGCTCGCGGGTGGCGATCGAAATCGAGCGCGGCGCTTCGACCAGCGCGGTATCGGTCTTGGTGCCGGCGGCGGTGCGGGTCGCCAGGTAACCTTGCACCGGTCCCCAGGCACTTTCGGTGTTTTCCACGCCAATGACGGCGGTTTCCGGCAGGGCCATCACGCCCTCGGGAACGGCCACCAGGCTGAAGGTGCCAGTGCTGCTCTGTTCCAGTTGCAGACCGGTGCCGCGCAAGGCTTCGCGCAGGGCGCCGGCTGCGTCGAACTGGCCTTTGACCGGCGCCGAGGTCTTGCCTGCCGCCAGTGAAGGATTCAATGACAGCGCCAGACCCGCCTGGCTGGCGATCTGGTTCAGGGTGCTGGCCAATGGCGCGGCCGGCAGGTTGTAGGCGCGAACGCTGGACGCCTGTTCAGCGGCCATCAGCTGACTGCTGGCCAGAGGGGCACAAAGGGCAATGGCAATCGCCAGCAAACTGGGGCGCAACACGGTGTCTAGCGAACGGGACATACAGCGGCTCCTGAATGGAAATATTTCTCAATTGCCTAGGTGCCGGATGAGAGTTCAAAAGTGATAGGGCTGATTGAAAATAATTTCGATTCAGGAAATACGTCGTTTTGATGTGGCGAGGCTGATGGCCTCTTCGCGAGCAAGCCCGCTCCCACATTTGACCGTATTCCCCTGGAGGAACCCGGTCGAATGTGGGAGCGGCGGTGCGACGATTCGACTTGCTCGCGAAGGCGGTCTATCAGGCGCAGCACCTTTTAGGGCTTGGCCTCAGTTTTTGCCGCCACCGTCACCCACCACGGCGTGTGCTGTTCGATCTGCACCGGCAGGGTCGGCAGCAGGGCGCTCAGGGCCAGATCGGTGTCGTGCAGCGGGAAGCTGCCGGTGATTCGCAGGTCGGCGATTTCTGGCGCAACGCCAAGATACCCGCGTCGATAACGACCGAGTTCATGCACCAGGTCTTCCAGCCGTGTGTTGTCCACCACCAGCATGCCGCGGGTCCAGGCATCGGCGCCGAGGGTGAGCGCGACGATCGGCCCGAGGCCATTGCTGCGCATCAGGACTTGCTGGCCTTCACGCAGAATCTGCTCTTCAGCGCTCGCCCCGGGATTGGCGGCCACCGCCGATTTCAGCACGCTCAGGCGCGTACCTTCTTCTTCACGCTTGACCAGGAACCTTGTTCCCAGTGCACGCATGCTGCCTTCGCGGGTTTCGACGATAAATGGCCGGGCGTCGCCATGACCGGTTTCGACGAGGATTTCCCCTTCCTGGAGGATGATCAGCCGTTGTTTTTCATCGAAACGCACATCCACGGCACTGTGGGTGTTGAGGTTGATCAGTGTGCCGTCAGTCAGGCGCAGGGTGCGTTGCTCGCCGGTGGCGGTGCGCTGGTCGGCCAGCCAATAGTCGATCGGCAGATAACGATCGCCGGCGAACAACGCCAACCCGATCACCGCGACGATGCTGGCCACGCCGCTGCCGAGTTTGCGCACGCGCCGGCGAATGCTTTCGCGCGATTGCAGTAACGCGGTGCGGGCCGGGCCGCTGGCAACGCTGAAGCGCTGGTCGAGCATGCCCAGTTGACGCCAGGCCCGCGCATGCTCTTCGTGGGCCGCGTGCCATTTGGCGAACTCTTCGCGCTCCACCGGGTTGCCGGAATCCAGGGACAATTGCCAGGCAATCGCGGCATCCAGCACCTGCGCCGAGACGGGTTTGGAACTGACCGGGCTCATACCGGCTCACCGTACAACGCGATGTAGCACTGACGAATGCCTTGGGCCAGATACTGACGCACCCGGGGCACTGACACGCCCAGGCGCTGGGCGATTTCGGCGTGGCCGAGGCCGTCGAGACGGTTATACAGAAACGCTGCCCGTGCCTTGCTTGAGAGCTTGCCGAGCAGGCGGTCGATGGCTTTGAGGTCTTCGAGGATCAGCTGCTGTTCCTCCACCGACGGTTGTAAACCTATGGGGATCAGCATCAGTTCGGTGAGGTAGGCCTGTTCCAGCGCGGCGCGGCGGAAATAGTCGAACAGCAGACCCTTGGCAATCGCCACCAGAAACGCGCGCGGTTCACGCGGCTCCTTCAGTTCTTCACGACCCAGCAAACGCACGAAAGTGTCCTGACTCAGGTCTTCGGCCCTTTGCGGACACGCCACATTGCGTCGAAGCCAAGCCAATAGCCAACCGCGATGGTCGCGATACAACGCACCAACGAGCTCACTTTGAGGGCTTTGGACTGACGACACGCAGCATCACCGATTGGGAAGTGTTAACTAACGAGAATTGTTCGCGATTGTGGCAGAGGCGGGGGTGGTAAGCAATTGGCCACTGGTCAGGTGGACCGCGTCATCGTTCATCGCGGCGGTGCGGCGATCCGACAAGCCACGCTCCCACAGGTCTTATGTCGTTCACGAAATTGGCGAACGACACAAAACCATGTGGGAGCGGGCTTGCTCGCGAAGGCGCCAGAACAGGCGCCAGAGATTTAGAAGGAAGGCGCTCGCTGTCTGCGCTTCCACTGACTCAACCGCTGCTGCAGATTCAACGGGCTATGAATCTGCAACTGCCGCGCCCGGCTGAACAGAATCAACGCCAGCTCAGCGGTGGCCAACGCATCGGCACTGGCATTGTGGCGCTCGAACACTTCCAGTTTGAACCAGTCGATCCACTGATCCAGCCCGGCATCGCGAATGTGCGCCTGAGGGCAAAGCAGCGGCGCGATGTCTGCCACATCCAGAAACGGATGCTGCAACTTGTAGCCCAGATGATCTTTCAGCGCGCGCCCGAGCATGTGCTGATCGAACGGCGCATGAAATGCCAGCACCGGGCTGTCGCCGACGAACTCCATGAACTCGACCAGGGCCTGAGCCGGATCGCTGCCCGCGGCAATCGCACTCGGCCCCAGGCCATGGATCAACACGCTGGGCGCCAACTTCATGTCGGCGCATTGCAACGTGCGTTCGAACTGCTGGCTGAAGTCGATCGCGCCGTCCTCGATCACCACCGCGCCGATGGACAACACCCGATCCCTGTTCAGGTTCAGCCCGGTGGTTTCCAGGTCGAGCACCACCCAGCGCTGTTCGCGCAGGCTGCATTCGCCCAGCTCTGCCGCCGAAGGCAAGCGTTGCAGACGTTGTTGAAGTTCGCCGGGAAGGCTCGGACCTGCCGGGCGCAGCCATGAAAACAGGCTCATAGCTGATACCGCAGGGCCAGGCTGCTTTGCAGGCGTTGTGCCTGGCGCAGGGATTCACGCAGGATCCGTCGATCCAGATGATTGAGGCTGTCCGGATCGACCCGGTTGGAGTAGGGCAAGTTCTCCCGGGTCTGTAGCTGATGTTGCTGCATGCGGGTTTGCTGAATGAAGTGATAGGCCTCTTCGTACGCCGCACCGTCCAGCCGTTCGATGACTTCTTTGTCCACCAGTTGGCGAAAGCGCTCCAACGTGTTGTTCGCCTCGACCCCATGGGCCAAGGCGAGCAGTCGGGCACCGTCGACAAACGGCGTCAGCCCCTGGATTTTCAAGTCCAGAGTGGCTTTCTCGCCATTCTTGCGAGCCAGTACGAACTCACGGAAACGTCCTACGGGCGGACGGTTGCGCAGGGCGTTCTCGGCCATCATCCGTTGGAACAGTCGGTTGTCATTCACCTGATCGAGAATGCCCTGACGCAGCTGCTCGCAGCCTTTCTCGTCACCCCAGACCACCCGCAAGTCGAAATAAATGCTCGAACCCAACAGGTTCTCCGGCGTGGCCTCGCGGATAAACGCGGCAAAACGTCGTGACCATTCGGCCCGGGACAGACACAGCTCGGGGTTGCCGGCCATGATGTTGCCTTTGCACAGGGTGAAACCGCAAAGCGCCAGGCTTTGGTTGATCTGCTGGGCGATGGGCAGCAATTTGCCGCGAATCTCGGCGGCGTGGGCCGCATCCCGGGCTTCGAACAGAATGCCGTTGTCCTGATCGGTGTGCAGCGTCTGTTCGCGACGGCCTTCGCTACCGAAGCACAGCCAACTGAACGCAATGCCGGGGTCGCCTTTCTCGGCGAGGGTCAGTTCGATCACCCGGCACACTGTGTGGTCGTTGAGCAGGGTGATGATGTGCGTGATCTGGGTTGAAGAGGCACCGTGGGCCAGCATGCGCTCCACCAGTTGGCCAATCTCGCCGCGCATCGCGACCAGGTTTTCCACCTTCTGGGCGCTACGGATAGTCCGCGCCAGATGCACTAGATCGACCCGTTGCAGGGAAAACAGATCACGTTCCGAGACCACGCCACACAGGCGATGATCCTTCACCAGACAGACGTGGGCGATGTGCCGCTCGGTCATGGCAATCGCCGCATCGAAGGCGCTGTGGTCCGGCGACAGGAAAAACGGCGCCTGGGTCATGTGGCGCTCGATGGCTTCGTTGAAATCGTTAGTGCCGTCGGCCACCACATGGCGCAGGTCGCGCAGGGTGAAAATCCCCAGCGGCGCTTTATGTTCGTCGACCACCACAATGCTGCCGACCTGCTGCTCATGCATCAGGGTCACGGCTTCACGCAGTGGCGTGGTCGGGTTGCAGGTGACCGGATGGCGCATGGCCAATTCACCCAGGCGGGTATTGAGCGAGTACTGCGTGCCGAGAGTTTCCACGGCTTTTTGCTGGACTTGCTGGTTGACCTGATCCAGCAGGCTGCTCACGCCGCGTAGGGCAAAGTCGCGAAACGCGTTGGAAAGTGCGAACAGTTTGATGAACGCCAGCTTGTTCAGCTGTAGGCAAAAAGTGTCTTCGGAGGCCAGATGTTCGGTACGCGTCGCGCGCTCACCCAGCAGCGCGGCGAGGGGGAAACACTCGCCGGTGGTGATTTCGAAGGTGGTTTCGGTGCCGCCCTTGGCCGTATGGGGGCGTTCACCCACGACCCGGCCTTGCTTGACGATGTAGAAATGCTCGACCGGGCCGTCGGCGGGCTTGAGGATGCTCTCGCCGGGTGCATAAAAACGCAGCTGACACTGCTCGACCAGGTACGCCAGGTGGGCGTGTTCCATCTGATTGAAGGGCGGGAAGCGCTGAAGGAATTGCAAAGTGCCCTGGATGTTTTGCAACACCGCGGTTTTCCCTGCCTGTGTGAAGGCGTCCGCTTTACTCATAACCATTACCGCAGTCTTTTTTGAATTGTTGTTGTCGGATGACTGAGCCATGGTCGGCCCCTGCGCGCGGGGTGCCCATTGGACGTAAGTCTAGGTAGGCAGTGAGGCTGTCGATATTTGGGAAATGTCTGACGCAACTGTGGGAAAAACCTCCTACATTGGCTATAGGAAACTTTTCCGACGAAGTGCACATTGAAGGTCTGCTTAGCGATGTCTGACCGATGTGCTAGGGAATAGAAATGAAAACGTAGAGTAAGCCATGTCCGACCACGATATTTTGAGTGACGCTGAGCGCAAGGCGCTGAGTGACGTCATGCTGGAACCCGACCTGCCGCCGCAGCGGGTGCTGATCGTCGATGACGATAAAGATGCGCGCGAGTTGCTGTCGGAGATTCTGGCCCTGGACGGAGTGCGCTGCGTGACCGCCGCCAGTGGCGAAAGCGCACTCAAAATGTTGGAGACGACGCCATCGATTGGCCTGGTGATTACCGACCTGCGGATGGGAAATGTCGATGGTCTGGACCTGATTCGTCAGGTTCGTGAGTCGGTTCGGGCGGCAATGCCGATCATCATCGTTTCCGGTGACGCCGACGTGGAAGACGCGATCGCCGCGATGCATTTAAGCGTGGTCGACTTCCTGCTCAAGCCTGTCGATACCGGCAAGCTGTTGGCGCTGGTCAAGCATGAGTTGGGAATGGATGTGTAGTAACCGATTTGAAACAAAAAAAGCCCTGATCTCTCGATCAGGGCATTTTTTTGTCCGGCGTCAGCGCTCAGTTACAGGCCATTGGCAGCCTTGAACTCGCGACGGCGACGGTGCAGGACCGGCTCGGTGTAGCCGTTCGGCTGCTTCGTGCCTTCGACCACCAGTTCGACCGCCGCCTGGAAGGCGATGTTGCTGTCGAAGTTCGGTGCCAGCGGACGATACAGCGGGTCATTGGCGTTCTGACGGTCAACCACTGGCGCCATGCGCTTGAGGCTTTCCATGACCTGATCTTCGGTGACGATGCCGTGACGCAGCCAGTTGGCGATGTGCTGGCTGGAAATGCGCAGCGTCGCACGGTCTTCCATCAGGCCGACGTCATTGATGTCCGGCACTTTCGAACAGCCCACGCCCTGGTCGATCCAGCGCACCACATAACCGAGAATGCCCTGGGCGTTGTTGTCCAGTTCGTTCTTGATCTGCTCTGCAGTCCAGTCTGGATTGACAGCCAGCGGGATGGTCAGGATGTCATCGACCGAAGCGCGCGCACGTTTGGCCAACTCGGCCTGACGGGCGAACACATCGACCTTATGGTAGTGCAACGCATGCAGCGCGGCAGCGGTCGGCGATGGAACCCACGCAGTGTTGGCACCCGCCAGCGGGTGAGCGATTTTCTGTTCGAGCATCGCCGCCATCAGGTCGGGCATCGCCCACATGCCTTTACCGATCTGCGCGCGACCTTGCAGGCCGGTACTCAAACCGATATCGACGTTCCAGTTCTCGTAGGCGCCGATCCACTTCTCAGCCTTCATGTCCGCCTTGCGCACCATCGGGCCGGCTTCCATGGAGGTGTGGATTTCATCGCCGGTACGGTCGAGGAAACCGGTGTTGATGAACACTACACGCTCGCTGGCAGCCTTGATGCAGGCCTTGAGGTTGACCGTGGTACGGCGCTCCTCGTCCATGATCCCGACTTTCAGCGTATTACGTGGCAAACCGAGTACTTCTTCGATGCGACCGAACAGCTCGTTGGTGAACGCTGCTTCTTCCGGGCCGTGCATCTTCGGTTTCACGATGTAGACCGAGCCGGTGCGGCTGTTCTTGCGCGAGTTGTTGCCGTTGAGGCTGTGGATGGCCGCGAGGCTGGTGACCAGGCCGTCGAGGATGCCTTCCGGCACTTCGTTGCCGTCTTTATCGAGGATCGCGTCGATGGTCATCAGGTGACCGACGTTGCGCACGAACAGCAGCGAACGACCATGCAGGCTCAGTTCTTTACCATCGACACCGGTGTAAGTGCGGTCGGCGTTCATGGTGCGGGTAAAAGTCTGACCGCCCTTGGAGACTTGTTCCGACAGATCGCCCTTCATCAGGCCGAGCCAGTTGCGGTAGATCACCACTTTGTCATCGGCATCGACGGCGGCGACGGAGTCTTCGCAGTCCATGATGGTGGTCAGTGCGGCTTCCATCAGGATGTCTTTGAGGCCGGCAGCATCGGTCTGGCCGACCGGGGTGCTGGCATCGATCTGGATTTCGAAGTGCAGGCCGTTGTTTTTCAGCAGGATCGCGGTTGGAGCCGCTGTATCGCCGTGGAAACCGATCAGTTGCGCATCATCGCGCAGACCGGTGTTGCTGCCGCCTTTAAGGGCGACCATCAGTTTGCCGTCAACAATCTTGTAGCCGGTGGAATCGACGTGAGTGCCGGCAGCCAATGGCGCCGCTTCGTCGAGGAAGGCGCGGGCGAAGGCGATGACCTTGTCGCCGCGAACCTTGTTGTAGCCTTTGCCTTTTTCCGCGCCGTCAGCTTCGCTGATGGCATCGGTGCCGTAGAGCGCGTCATACAGCGAACCCCAACGGGCGTTCGAGGCATTGAGCGCGAAACGGGCGTTCATCACCGGAACCACAAGCTGTGGACCGGCCATGCGGGCGATTTCGTCATCGACGTTTTGCGTCGTTGCCTGGAAATCAGCCGCTTCTGGCAGCAGATAACCGATGTCTTGCAAGAAGGCTTTATAGGCCACGGCGTCGTGTGGTTGACCGGCACGGGATTGGTGCCAGCCATCGATACGAGCCTGGAAATCATCGCGTTTGGCGAGTAGGGCTTTGTTCTTCGGCGCCAGGTCATGAATGACCTTGTCGGCACCGGCCCAGAACTTATCGGCGGTGAGGCCGGTACCGGGAATGGCTTCGTTGTTCACGAAGTCGAACAGGACTTTGGCGACCTGCAGGCCACCGACTTGAACGTGTTCAGTCATTGCTTGCCTCACTCTGCTCAGCTATTTCGCTTTTCAGCTCTTCAATTTAACAATGAAGCCTCTGGCATTTAAACCACAAACCTGTTGACCAGTACATGCCATTGCGGGCGGCTGGGTTTTGACCAATCAACGGCGTTGAGGCCTTGCTGACGGGGCTTTCAGGGTTGTGGCTGCACCTGCGGCAGACATCGATCCAGCGTTATGTAGTGCGCGCTGCGGCATACTACATGATGAATTGCGCTTGTGAAAATTAGACTAATTACGTCGTTCTGCGACGCCATGACGCATTGCGGTCACGTCGGGGAACAGGATGTTCTCAAAAAACCATTGGATTGTTCCAGTTAAATATAAAAACTTGTACACGATTTGTTTTTCCAACTAGATCGGCGGTGCCCCATTCGCGAGCAGGCTCGCTCCCAAAAAGGCCTGCGCGAATCCTATGGGAGCGAGCCTGCTCGCGAAGGCGTCAGCCGATTCAGCGCAGCAACCACCTTTGCCTATACTTCTTTTTCTATAACAAAAGAGGGCTGCGCCATGGACCACCTCGTACTCACTGTTTTCGCTCCGGACAAGCCTGGGCAGGTCGAGCGCATTGCCCAATGCATCGCCGAGCACGGCGGTAACTGGCTGGAGAGTCGCATGTCGCGCATGGCCGGGCAGTTCGCCGGGATTCTTCGCGTGGGCGTGCCGGCCGAGGCCTACGATGAATTGGTCGATGCCCTACAGGCGTTGTCCGCCCATGGCATTCGTGTGCTGATTGCCGAAAGCGGCATCGAGCAATCCTGCACCTGGAAACCGATAGCCATGGAGTTGGTGGGCAATGACCGCCCGGGGATCGTACGCGACATCACGCGTCTGCTGAGTGAACAGGGGGTGAACCTGGAGCGTCTGGTGACTGAAGTACGTCCGGCGCCGATGAGCAGCGAGCCTTTATTCCACGCTGAAGCGATTCTCGCAGTGCCGTTGACGCTGTCCCTGGACGTGCTGCAATCGCGCCTGGAAACCCTGGCGGATGATTTGATGGTCGAATTGGTGCTGCGCAGTGAACCCTGAACAGGTTATCCAAGTTATACGTGCACCTGCCTGTGGATAACCTGTAGAGACCGTTCTCCAGGCCACGTCGTCCGGGACTCTTCAGGAGCTGATCAAAAAACCAGCAGTTTCAGGGACTTGCACACAAACGCCGGGGATCACGCTGTGGATAACCTTGGGAAGGATCGATGCAGGCCACGGTAGCCGTGGCTTGCAGAGGTTTGTGCGTTTTTTGATCAGCGGCGACGTCGCAGACTTATCCACGCGTCAATGCTGTAAACCGCCAGGCCCGCCCAGATAAAGATGAACGCTACCAGTGTGCTCGACGACAATTTTTCGCCAAACAACAGAACGGCCTGCAACAGCACCAGGGTCGGTGCCAGGTATTGGAGGAATCCCAACGTCGTGTAGGGCAAATGCCGTGCAGCGGCGTTGAAACACACCAGCGGCACCAGCGTCACCGGACCGGCGGCCACCAGCCACCAGGCTTCGGACGTGGTCCAGAATTCAGGCTGAGCGCTGGTGGCCGTCTGATTGAATAGCAGCCAGGCAATCGCAATCGGCACCAGCATCCAGGTTTCCACCACCAGACCCGGTAACGCCTTGACCGGTGCCTGTTTGCGGATCAGTCCGTAGAAACCGAAGGTCAGCGCCAGCACCAACGACACCCAAGGCAGACTGCCGACTTGCCAGACCTGTTGCGCGACCCCGACCGCCGCCAGGCCAACCGCCAGCCATTGCATGCGTCGCAGCCGTTCGCCGAGGATCAGCATGCCCAACAGCACGTTCACCAACGGGTTGATGTAGTAACCGAGACTGGCTTCGAGCATGCGCCCGTTGTTCACCGACCAGACGTAGGTCAGCCAGTTGGCCGCGATCAGCGTGCCGCTCAGGGCCAGGATCGCCAGGCGTTTCGGGTTGTCACGCAACTCGCGCCACCAGCCCGGATGTTTCCACACCATCAGCAGCAAGGTGCCGAACAGCGCGGACCAGAGCACTCGGTGGATGATGATCTCCACGGCGGGCACGCTGGCGATGGCTTTGAAGTAGAGCGGGAAAAGTCCCCAGATGATGTAGGCACTCAGGCCTAGAATGTACCCGCGACGCGGGTTGGCGGCTTGCATGCAGAATCCTTGCTTAGGCAGCTAACAAAGAGGGGATTGTAAGGCGGTTGTATAGACGTGTCGTGTCGCTTTTTTTTTGTAGGAGCATGGCTTGCCCGCGATTGGATCGATGCGGTCTGTCTGGCGGACCGCGTTATCGTTCATCGCGGGCAAGCCTTGCTCCTACAAGGAGACGCGGTGTTTAAAAGAGTTTTAGGGGCTCTTCATTGAGCGCAGCCAGTTGTTCGCGCAAGGCCAACACCTGGTCGCCCCAATACCGTTCACTGCCGAACCACGGAAAACTGTGCGGGAATGCCGGGTCGTCCCAGCGGCGGGCGAGCCAGGCGCTGTAGTGCATCAGGCGCAAGGCGCGCAGCGGTTCGATCAACGCCAGTTCCCGCGGATCGAAGTCGTGGAACTCACTGTAGCCGTCCATCAATTCCGACAACTGACCGAGACATTCCTGACGATCACCCGCCAGCATCATCCAGATGTCCTGCACCGCAGGGCCCATGCGGCAGTCGTCGAGGTCGACGATGTGGAACATCTCGTCGCGGCACATCATGTTGCCGGGGTGGCAATCGCCGTGCATGCGGATGTTCTTGTGCGGCGTGGCCTTGTAGACCTCTTCCACCCGCTTGAGCAGGTCACGGGCCACGGACTCGTAGGCGGGCAGCAGACTTTTGGGTACGAAATTGCCTTCGAGTAATGTCGTCAGCGAGTCATGACCGAAGTTCTTCACACCCAGCGCTTCGCGGTGTTCGAACGGTTTGGTAGAGCCGACGGCGTGCAGGCGACCGAGCAGTTGCCCCAGGCGATACAGCTGATCGAGATTGCCCGGCTCTGGCGCGCGGCCACCACGGCGGGGGAACAGGGTGAAGCGGAAACCGTTGTGTTCGTGCAGGCTGGCACCGTTGTGAATCATCGGCGCGACCACCGGTACGTCGCATTCGGCAAGTTCGAAAGTGAATTGGTGCTCTTCGAGAATCGCTTCGTTGGTCCAGCGCTGCGGACGGTAGAACTTGGCGATCAGCGGTTCGGAGTCTTCGATACCGACCTGATAGACACGGTTCTCGTAGCTGTTGAGCGCCAGAATGCGCGCGTCGCTGAGAAAGCCGATGCTTTCGACGGCATCGAGCACGAGGTCTGGGGTGAGGGTTGCAAACGGGTGGGCCATGCTGACTCCTGCGCGCAGCAGGCTGCCGCGTCCGGCCAAGCATGGTAGCGCAGACGGGGTGTCTTTAGGGGTTGGGCTTGAGATGAGTGTTGTCTGGGTTGACGCCTTCGCGAGCAAGCCCGCTCCCACAGGAGATTTGCGGTGTGCCACAGATCCAATGTGGGAGCGGGCTTGCTCGCGAAGAGGCCCGATCAGGCGCCGACGATGCCACCGTCCTCACGAGAAATCGCCATCACCGAAGACCGCGGTTTGCCATTCGGCAGATGCTCAGGGAACGTCGACCCGCCGTTTTCCCCCGGATGCTGAATCCCGACAAACAAGGTCTTCTGATCCGGCGAAAAGCTGATCCCCGTCACCTCGCAGCCCACTGGCCCGACCATGAAGCGGCGAATTTCCCCGGTGACTGGATCAGCGCAGAGCATCTGGTTATTGCCCATGCCCGCGAAGTCGCCTGCGTTGCTCGAATCGCCATCCGTCAGAATCCACAACCGCCCAGCCTTGTCGAAACCCAAGCCGTCCGGGCTGTTGAACATGTTCTGCGGTGTGATGTTCGATGAACCGCCCTTCGGCGTGCCGGCGTGGACGCCCGGGTTGCCGGCGACCACAAACAGATCCCAGGCAAAGCTTTTCGAGCCGTGATCGTCACGGTCAGTGCGCCAGCGCAGAATCTGCCCGTAGACGTTCTTCTCGCGCGGGTTCGGCCCGCCCACCGGTTGCCCGTCCTCGCCACGCTTGGCGTTGTTGGTCAGCGTGCAATAGACCTGGCCATCCTTGGGGCTGACGACGATCCATTCCGGGCGGTCCATGCGCGTAGCTTTCACCACGCTGGCCGCGAGTCGGGCGTGAATCAACACTTCGGCCTGATCGGCGAAACCGCTGCTGGCGTCGATGCCGTTTTTGCCGTGGGTCAGTTCGATCCACTCGCCCTGGCCTTTCGGGTGATCGGCATTGCCGTCGCCCGCATCGAAGCGCGCCACGTACAAGGTGCCGTGGTCCAGCAGGTCGCGGTTGGCCTTGGGGTTTTTGTGGTTGATCCTGTCGCGGCTGACAAATTTGTAGATGAACTCGCCGCGTTCATCGTCGCCCATGTACACCACGGCGTGACCGTCACTGGTTTCGGCCAGTGCGGCGTTTTCATGTTTGAAGCGGCCCAGCGCGGTGCGTTTGACGGGCGTCGATTTCGGGTCGAACGGGTCGATTTCCACGACCCAACCGTGACGGTTGAGTTCGTTCGGATTCTTCGCCAGGTCGAAACGCTCGTCGTGTGGGTGCCAGTTGATCTCTTTACTGGTCGCTACTGCGCCGTAGCGTTTTTGCGCGGCGTCGAACTTTTGTTCGGCATTGCTGCTGCCGAAGCAGTCAGTGAAGTTCTCTTCGCAGGTCAGATACGTGCCCCACGGCGTCTTGCCGTTGGCGCAGTTCTGGAAGGTGCCGAGGACGTTCTTGCCGTGTGGGTCTGCACTGGTTTTCAGCAGTTCGTGGCCGGCGGCCGGACCGCTCAGACTGATCGGCGCGTTGCCGTGAATCCGCCGGTTGTAGCGCGAGCCCTGGACGAAATGCCATTGGCCGTTCTTGCGCTGCACTTCGATCACCGACACGCCTTCGCAGGCCAGTGCCTTGCGCACGTCAGCAGCCGATTGCGGCATGCCGCCGTGGGCGTAGAGGTAGCGATAGTTGGTGTATTCGTTGTTGATCGCCATCAGCGCCCGGTTGTTGTCACCGGGAAATTCAAACAGGCTCATGCCGTCGTTGTTGTCGCCGAACTGGACTTCCTGATGTTCGGCCGTGCCGTTGCCGCTCGGGTCGAACGCCGGGCCGTTCTTCTGCAGGGGTTGGCCCCAACTGATCAATACCGAAGATTTGTAACCTGGGGGCAGGGTGATGGCGTCGCTGGTGGCGGCGGGAATACTGTCAAAACCCAACAGTTTGCTGGAGCCGGCGCTGACGCTGGCGGCCAGTACGCTGCGGCTCAGCAGGCTGCCGCCCAGGAACATGGCTGCACCGCAAAGGGCGCCGGCGCTGATGAAACCTCGACGGCTGAGGCCGACCATGTTCTCGAGGTCGGTGGATTGGTTGTCTTCTAATAGGCTCACATCAGGCTCCCTGCGGGTTTTTGCAGTCACCTTAATGAGCGTTAATGACACTTGTGTTTCAAAGCGGTGTACCGAGCAAAACGTTGGAGGGCGCGAACTGCACCCGCACCGGTTTATTGGCGGCCAGACCGAGGGTTCTCAAGTGCAGCGGTTCGGCCAGCGCGCAGAGTGTCTGGCCATTGGGCAGGCCGATGCGCACTTCGCTGGGGCCGTCCTCGGCGTCGAGAATTTTTTCGATGATGCCCTTCAGGCAATTATTGCCAGGTGTTGCCACTTGATCGATGCCCAGCAACTCCAGCCAACCGGCCTTGATCAGCGCGACCACTACGGTGCCGGTTTCCAGTTCCAGACGCGTGGTGCTGTCGTGAGTGATCTGCGCATCAATGCTCAAACCTTCGGCCAATTCAAGACGAATACGGTCGTTGTGCCCTTGGGTATCAATCGCCACGACCTTGCCATGTAGTTGATTGCGCGCGCTGGTTCTGAGCATCAGTCGGCCGAGCAGGTCGAGATCGCTGGCCTCTTCGGCGGCTTCCAGCACCTGAGCCTGCAAGGCTTGCAGCTTTTGATACAGGCGCAATACGCGCTCGCCTTCGCTGGAGAGTTTGGCGCCACCGCCGCCCTTGCCGCCGACACTGCGCTCCACCAACGGCTTTTGCGCGAGGTTGTTCAGCTCATCGATGGCGTCCCAGGCCGCTTTGTAACTCAGCCCCGCGCTTTTCGCGGCGCGGGTGATCGAGCCTTGTTCGGCAATGTGTTGCAGCAACGCGATGCGCTGCGGACGACGGACAATGTGCTGCGACAACAACGTAGGCAAGGACATGGCAAGACGCTTTGGGCTGTGACGATGGGAAGGACGTTGGCTGCTGGGAGCCCGGGAGTCAAGTCAGGTCATATTCTTGTAGGAGTGAGCCTGCTCGCGATGGGGTCATCAATTTCACCATAGATGTGACGGATAGACCGTCATCGCGAGCAGGCTCGCTCCCACCCTGAATGCCACTAAATCAGGGGGTATCGCCAGGTTTGGGTGTGCGGGCCAGGCAGTAGACATCGACCCGAGCGGCGCCGGCGTCCATCAACAGACGAGCCAGGGCTTGCGCCGTGGCGCCGGTGGTCAACACATCGTCCACCAATGCTAAATGACGACCCTTGATGCATGCATCGGGCGTCAGGGCGAAGGCGTTGCGCAGGTTCTTTTTGCGGGCCTCGGCATTCAGGTCCTGTTGGGCGCTGGTGTCCTGAGTTCTCAGCAACAGCGTTTCATCGCACGGAATGTCGAGGCTGGTGCTGAGCCAGCGAGCGAGCATCGCGGCCTGGTTGAAACCCCGTTGGCGCAGTCGTTTGGAGGCCAGCGGAACCGGGATGAGCGCATCGGGTCGATTCAGGTCTTCATCAAAGCGATGTTGCAGGAACTGAGTGAGAAGTTCGGCGAGCAGGCGACCAAACGGCCACTTCGCCGCGTGTTTGAAGCGTGTGATCAGCGTGTCCACCGGAAAGCTGTAAGTCCAGGGCGTGGCGACCCGCTCAAAGGCAGGCGGTTGTTTCAGGCATTGGCCGCAGGTCAGGTCAGCGGTGGGCAACGGCAGGGCGCAGGTTTGGCATTGATCGCCCAGCCAAGGCAGCTCCGTTTCACAGGCCATGCAGATGGGGGTGCATTCATCGGCGGGTTCTGAACAGAGCAAACAGGATTGATCGTTTTTTAACCAGATGTAAACCGGTCCTTCGTATCGTGGTTGACAGCGCATGAGTCTTCCTTAAATATGCCGAACATCCGTGTCGCGTCTGTGGGTATTCCATTCCCCCAGCCGCTTGCCAAGCATAAAACAAAGGAAACGCCCATGAGCGCCAGCACCACTGCAACCCTGCGTCATGACTGGTCTTTGGCCGAAGTCAAAGCACTCTTCGTTCAGCCATTCAACGACCTGTTGTTCCAGGCGCAGACGGTGCACCGCGCGCATTTCGACGCCAATCGGGTCCAGGTGTCGACGCTGCTGTCGATCAAAACCGGTGCCTGCCCGGAAGATTGCAAATATTGTCCGCAGTCCGGTCACTACAACACCGGTCTGGAAAAAGAAAAGCTGATGGAAGTGCAGAAGGTCCTCGAAGAGGCCGCTCGCGCCAAGGCCATCGGTTCGACCCGTTTCTGCATGGGCGCGGCGTGGAAACATCCGTCGGCCAAAGACATGCCCTACGTGCTGGAAATGGTCAAAGGCGTGAAAGCCATGGGCCTGGAAACCTGCATGACCCTCGGTCGCCTTGATCAGGACCAGACCGTCGCTCTGGCTGACGCCGGCCTCGACTACTACAACCACAACCTCGATACCTCGCCTGAGTTCTACGGCAGCATTATCACCACCCGCACTTACAGCGAGCGCCTGCAAACCCTGGCCTACGTGCGTGAGTCCGGGATGAAGATCTGCTCCGGCGGCATCCTCGGCATGGGCGAGTCGCTTGATGACCGCGCCAATCTGCTGATCCAACTGGCCAACCTGCCGGAACACCCGGAATCGGTGCCGATCAACATGTTGGTGAAAGTCGCCGGTACGCCGCTGGAAAATGCTGACGATATCGACCCGTTCGACTTCATCCGCATGCTGGCTGTCGCACGTATCCTGATGCCGCAATCCCACGTGCGCCTGTCCGCCGGCCGCGAAGCGATGAACGAGCAGATGCAGGCCCTGGCGTTCTTCGCCGGCGCGAATTCGATTTTCTACGGCGAAAAACTGCTGACCACCGCCAACCCGCAGGCCGACAAGGACATGCAACTGTTTTCGCGCCTGGGCATCCTGCCGGAAGCGCGTGAAGAGCACGCTGACGAAGTCCATCAGGCCGCGATCGAACAAGCGCTGGTTGAGCAGAAGAGCAGCGAGCAGTTCTATAACGCTGCCGTCTGATCCGACACAAATCGAGTGTGGGAGCGGGCTTGCTCGCGAAAGCGGCGGCACAGTCGACATCACTGTTGAATGTCAGTCCGTCTTCGCGAGCAAGCCCGCTCCCACATTGGATTGTGCCCAACCTTGGATTATGTAATCTGACTGCCCGAGGTCTGCATGTCTTTCGATCTCAGCGCGCGCCTTGCTGCCCGTCGTGCCGAAAATCTCTACCGCCAACGCCCATTGCTCGAAAGCCCCCAAGGCCCGGAAGTGGTGGTCGATGGTCAGCCGTTGCTGGCGTTCTGTAACAACGATTACCTGGGCCTGGCCAATCACCCGCAAGTGATCGAAGCCTGGCGCGCCGGTGCGGCCCGTTGGGGCGTGGGCGGTGGTGCTTCGCATCTGGTGATCGGCCACAGCGGCCCACATCACGCACTGGAAGAAGCCCTGGCCGAGTTCACCGGTCGTCCGCGCGCGCTGTTGTTCACCACCGGTTACATGGCCAACCTCGGCGCGGTCACCGCGCTGGTCGGGCAGGGCGATACGGTGCTGGAAGACCGGCTCAATCACGCGTCCCTGCTGGATGCGGGTCTGTTGTCCGGGGCGCGCTTCAATCGCTATCTGCACAACGACGCGGCGAGTCTGGCCAAGCGGCTTGAGAAGGCGACCGGCAATACCCTGGTGGTCACCGACGGCGTGTTCAGCATGGACGGCGACATTGCCGACCTGCCGGCGTTGGCGCGGGAAGCCAGGGCCAAAGGTGCCTGGTTGATGGTCGATGACGCTCACGGCTTTGGTCCGCTGGGTGCCAATGGCGGCGGGATCGTCGAGCATTTTGGCCTGAGTCAGGAAGACGTGCCGGTGCTTGTCGGCACCCTCGGCAAGGCGTTCGGTACCGCCGGGGCTTTTGTGGCTGGCAGCGAAGAGCTGATCGAGAGCCTGATCCAGTTCGCCCGTCCCTACATTTACACCACCAGCCAGCCGCCGGCGCTGGCCTGCGCGACGCTGAAAAGCCTTGAGTTGCTGCGTACCGAGCACTGGCGACGTGAACATCTGAAAACGTTGATCCGCCAGTTCCGCCACGGTGCCGAACAGATCGGCTTGGAGTTGATGGACAGCTTCACGCCGATCCAGCCGATCATGATCGGCGATGCCGGGCGTGCGGTTCGACTGTCGCAGATGTTGCGTGAACGCGGTCTGATGGTCACTGCGATCCGTCCTCCGACCGTGCCCGCCGGCAGCGCCCGACTGCGAGTGACCCTGACCGCCGCCCACAGCGAGGCGCAGGTACAGCTATTGTTAAATGGACTGGCCGATTGTTTTCAAAAACTGGGACCGGAGCCAAGCCATGCGTGATCGCCTGATTCTGCTGCCCGGCTGGGGGCTCGGCATTTCTCCCCTGGAGCCCTTGGCGGCAGCGTTGCAGGGACTGGATGAACGCTTGCGGGTCGAGATCGAACCGTTGCCGGAACTGGAATCGAGCGATCTTGAGGCGTGGCTCGATGAGCTGGATTCGACGGTGCCTCAGGACGCCTGGCTCGGCGGCTGGTCGCTGGGCGGCATGCTCGCTTCAGAGTTGGCAGCCCGGCGCGGCGATCGCTGCTGCGGCTTGCTGACCCTGGCGAGCAATCCTTCTTTTGTCGCCCATGAGCAATGGCCAAGCGCGATGCCTGCCGAAACCTTCGATGCGTTTCTGGCCGGTTGCAAGGCGGATCCGCGCATGACGTTGAAACGTTTTTCGCTGCTCTGCGCTCAGGGGGCTGAAGACCCGCGCGGGTTGTCTCGGCTGTTGCTCGGTGGCGCGCCACACACTTCGGCAGAGGTGCTGATGAGCGGCCTGGAGTTGCTCGCACAACTGGATACCCGCCAGGCTTTGCAGGCGTTCCGCGGCCCGCAACTGCACTTGTTCGCCGGCCTCGACGGACTGGTTCCAGCCGAAGCGGCGAGTGATCTGCTGACATTGCTGCCGGATGTTGAAATCGGTCTGATCGAGCAGGCCAGTCACGCGTTTCTTCTGGAGGACCCTCACGGTGTGGCGGGGGCGATTCAGGTCTTTTTGCATGAGTGCGGTGATGACTGATTTATCCCTTCCCAACCTGCCCGGCGGTTTGCCCGACAAACGCCAGGTGGCGGCCTCTTTTTCCCGTGCGGCGGCAAGCTACGACAGCGTGGCCGAATTTCAGCGCGATGTTGGCAGTGAATTGTCGAGTCGTTTGCCTGAGGACTTTGTGCCGGGTGTCTGGCTGGACCTGGGCTGCGGCACCGGGCATTTCAGCCGTGCATTGGGCGAGCGATTTCCTGCCAGTCACGGACTGGCATTGGACATCGCCGAAGGCATGCTCAATCACGCCCGGCCGTTAGGTGGTGCAACGCATTTCATCGCAGGCGATGCCGAGCGGTTACCGTTGCAGGATTCGACCTGCGATCTGATCTTCTCCAGCCTGGCGGTGCAGTGGTGCGCGGATTTCGCTTCGGTGCTCAGTGAAGCCAATCGGGTGCTGAAACCAGGCGGAATTTTCGCGTTTGCTAGTCTATGCGTAGGCACTCTGTTCGAGCTGCGTGACAGCTGGCGACAGGTGGATGGCATGGTGCACGTCAACCGCTTTCGCGAGTTCGGGGTTTATCAACAGCTTTGCGCGGACAGTGGGTTGAGCGTCGCGAGTCTGGAAACCCGACCGCACGTGTTGCATTACCCGGATGTGCGCAGCCTGACCCATGAACTGAAGGCGCTGGGTGCCCACAACCTGAACCCCGGTCGGCCGGGTGGTTTGACCGGCAGGGCGCGGATCCTCGGTTTGATCGAGGCTTATGAGCGGTTTCGTCAGGCCAAAGGATTGCCGGCGACTTATCAAGTGGTCTACGCCGTGTTGGAGAAACCCTTATGAGCGCCGCCTATTTCATCACCGGTACTGACACTGATGTCGGCAAGACCACCATTGCCGCGGCTTTGCTGTATGCCGCGCGGTCGGCCGGTTTGAGCACGGCGGCGGGCAAACCGGTCGCCTCTGGATGCGATGTGACACCCAAGGGCTTGCGCAATGCCGATGCGTTGGCGTTGCTGGCGGAGTGCTCAGTGCCTTTGACTTATGCACAGGTCAACCCTATGGCGTTCGAGCCGCCGATCGCGCCGCACTTGGCCGCGCGGGAGGCCGGCGTGGCATTGACGGTGCAATCACTGTTGACGCCCATGCGGGAAATTCTCGATATGCAGGCGGACTTCACCTTGATCGAAGGTGCTGGAGGCTGGCGAGTGCCTTTGGCGGATCAGGACAATCTGTCGGACCTGGCGATGGCGCTGGGCCTGCCGGTGATTTTGGTGGTGGGCGTGCGCCTGGGTTGCATCAACCATGCGCTACTGACGGCCGAGGCGATTGCTCAGGACGGTTTGCAGTTGGCAGGGTGGGTGGCCAATATCATCGATCCGAAGACTTCGCGTCTGGAAGAAAACCTCGCAACACTCGCTGAGCGGATCCCGGCACCGTGCCTTGGGCGTGTGCCGAAACTCAAGTCGGTGACGGCTGAAGCAGTGGCGGAGCATCTGCAACTGGATCTACTGGACTGAGTTTTCTGGCAGGGGTTTTAACTATGACAAGGCACTGTGCTATTAGTGTTTTTGTCGGGCCTTTTGTCAGTGGGTCTGGTTCAATGGCCGCTGTTGATCCTTTGTAGGACGAGTTCTCCCATGGAAATCTCAGGAAACACCGCTTTTTATGCCGGTCTGAGCACTATTCAGACAGGGCAGAACCGTGTCGATCAGGCCTCTGGCCAGATTGCCAACACGACGATTGAGCGTTCGGTGACCAGCCAGTCTTCCGAGGCTCAGGTTGATCGTCTGCGCTCGGTGGATCGCAGTCAGCAGTCGGACCTGGCCAGTAACATGGTCGAGATGTCCCAAGGCAAATTTCAGGTTGAACTGGGTGTCAAAGTTGCCAAGGCATCCGATGAAATGCTCGGTACGCTGATTGATACCTACGCTTGAATCCTCGCTGAACCCGCACCCTCAACGCCGCGAATATTCGCGGCGTTTTTCTGCGTAAATCCTTCTCCCTCAACTAATCTTTCCTCCACTGCGTATTGCTCAGGCGACGGTGTTGCGTGGCTGTGGGTCTGGTATTTACCCCGGGTAATGACGAACGGCAAAAGATCGACGCTTGACAAGATTTAGGCGTAAACGTATGTTTCAAACAACTGTTTGACCGTCACAACAAATCAACGCGGTCGTTCATTCCCGGTTACATCAGCAGAGGTTTATCGCTATGCCTGACTACAAGGCCCCCTTGCGTGATATTCGCTTCGTTCGTGACGAACTGCTCGGCTACGAAGCGCACTATCAGAGCCTTCCGGCTTGCCAGGACGCTACTCCAGACATGGTTGACGCCATTCTCGAAGAAGGCGCCAAGTTTTGTGAGCAGGTGCTGGCTCCGCTGAACCGCGTGGGTGACACCGAAGGCTGCACCTGGAGCGAGTCCGGCGTTAAAACCCCGACCGGTTTCAAAGAAGCTTACAAACAATTCGTCGAAGGCGGCTGGCCAAGCCTGGCCCACGACGTAGAGCACGGCGGCCAAGGCCTGCCGGAATCTCTGGGTCTGGCCGTCAGCGAAATGGTTGGCGAAGCCAACTGGTCGTGGGGCATGTACCCAGGCCTGTCCCATGGCGCGATGAACACCATTTCCGAGCACGGCACGCCTGAGCAGCAAGAGGCTTACCTGACCAAGCTGGTTTCCGGCGAATGGACCGGCACCATGTGCCTGACCGAACCGCATTGCGGCACCGACCTGGGCATGCTGCGCACCAAGGCTGAACCTCAGGCCGACGGTTCTTACAAAGTCTCCGGCACAAAGATCTTCATCTCGGCCGGTGAGCACGACATGGCCGACAACATTGTCCACATCGTGCTGGCACGTCTGCCGGATGCGCCAGCTGGCACCAAAGGCATTTCGCTGTTCATCGTTCCCAAGTTCATGCCGAATGAAGACGGTTCGGTCGGCGCACGCAACGCAGTGACCTGTGGTTCCCTGGAACACAAGATGGGCATCCACGGTAACGCCACCTGCGTGATGAACTTCGACGCGGCCACCGGTTACCTGATCGGCCCGGCGAACAAAGGCCTGAACTGCATGTTCACCTTCATGAACACCGCACGTCTGGGCACCGCGCTGCAAGGTCTGGCTCACGCCGAGATCGGCTTCCAGGGCGGTCTGAAATACGCTCGTGATCGTCTGCAAATGCGCTCCCTGACTGGCCCGAAAGCGCCGGAAAAAGCCGCTGATCCGATCATCGTTCACCCTGACGTACGTCGTATGCTGTTGACCATGAAAGCCTTCGCCGAAGGCAACCGTGCGATGGTTTACTTCACTGCCAAGCAAGTCGACATCGTCAAGTACGGCGTGGACGAAGAAGAGAAGAAGAAGGCTGACGCACTGCTGGCGTTTATGACGCCAATTGCCAAAGCCTTCATGACTGAAGTCGGCTTCGAATCCGCCAACCACGGTGTGCAAATCTACGGCGGCCACGGCTTCATCGCCGAGTGGGGCATGGAGCAGAACGTTCGCGACAGCCGCATTTCGATGCTGTACGAAGGCACCACCGGTATCCAGGCACTCGACTTGCTGGGCCGTAAAGTGCTGATGACTCAAGGCGAGGCTCTGAAGAGCTTCACCAAGATCGTCCACAAGTTCTGCCAGACCAACGAAGGAAACGAAGCGGTCAAAGAGTTCGTCGAGCCATTGGCTGCACTGAACAAAGAGTGGGGCGAGCTGACCATGAAGGTCGGTATGGCGGCCATGAAGGATCGCGAGGAAGTCGGCGCGGCGTCGGTGGATTACCTGATGTACTCCGGTTACGCCTGCCTGGCTTACTTCTGGGCAGACATGGCGCGTCTGGCTGCCGAAAAACTGGCTGCCGGCACCACCGAAACGGCGTTCTACACCGCCAAGCTGCAGACTGCGCGCTTCTACTTCCAGCGCATCCTGCCGCGTACCCGCACTCACGTTGTTACCATGCTGTCGGGCGCCAACAACCTGATGGACATGAAAGAAGAAGACTTCGCGCTGGGTTACTAAGCCCCACGCTGTCGCTTTATAAAGCCGCTGCTTCCTCGGGAGCAGCGGCTTTTTTGTGCGCGATATCTACGCGTAAATATTCCTGACTAAAACGCTAAGAAGAATGCCTTTGCTGCCGTTAAAGAGGGTGGCGATGTGACATGTCGCCCGAAGAGAAGGCACAATGCCATCTTAGTTTGCCGGGTCGGAGCTTTACCCTTGCCGCGTTCTTCCGCTGTACGTTTCAGCCATTTCCTGCCGTCATTACTGCTTTTGCTCGCGGGGCTGGCGGCTGCGTACGTGAAGGATCTGAACGTCTTTTTCACCTCGCTGTTCAACGTACTGCCAACCTTGGTGTTGTTGCTCGGCGGTGCTTACTGCGCGGTTTACCGACGTCAGCGTGAGCTGTTTCTGATGGTCACGGTGTACATCGCCTACTTCCTGCTCGACACCCAGACCGATTATTACCGCGACAACGGCAAGGTTCGTGAAGACGCCGCTGTGGTCTTCCATCTGTGCTGCCTGTTGCTGCCGCTGCTATTTGGTGTGTTCGCCGCCTGGCAGGAGCGCACCCACCTGTTCCAGGACATGGTGGCGCGATTCGCCGTGTTGCTGGCTTTTGGTAGCGTGGCGTTGGGACTGGAACAAAGTTACCCACAGGCGCTGTTGATGTGGCTGTCGGAGATCCGCTGGCCAGCGTTGCATGGCGCCTGGATGAGTCTGATCCAGTTGTCTTATCCCGTGTTCATCGCCTCGTTTGTATTGCTGGCCTGGCAATACTGGCGCAACCCGAGACCCTTGCATGCTGCCCAATTGGTGGGCCTGCTCGGGTTGTTCTGGATGTTGCCGAAAACCTTCATCCTGCCGTTTACCCTGAACATCATGTGCAGTCAGGTGATGTTGATGATTGCCGCAGCGGTCGCTCACGAGGCCTACCAAATGGCCTTCCGCGACGAACTCACCGGCCTGCCGGGCCGCCGCGCCTTGAACGAGCGGATGCAGCGGTTGGGGCGCAATTACGTGTTGGCGATGAGCGATGTCGATCACTTCAAGAAATTCAATGACACCCACGGTCACGATGTCGGCGATCAGGTGCTGCGACTAGTCGCCAGCAAACTGTCGAAAATCGGCGGAGGCGGTAGGGCGTATCGCTACGGCGGTGAGGAATTCGCCCTGGTGTTCGCAGGCAAGACCCTCGAAGAGTGCATGCCGCACCTGGAAGTCATCCGCGAGTCCATCGCCACCTACAACATTCAGCTGCGCAATCAGGACAGCCGCCCTCAGGACGACCAGCAAGGTCGTCAACGTCGCGCAGGCTCGGGCGCCTCAAGTGTGTCGGTTACCGTCAGCATCGGCGTGGCCGAACGACTGGAGCAACGCACCCCTGAGAAAGTGCTCAAGTCCGCTGACGAGGCGCTCTACAGTGCCAAGGGCGCGGGGCGAAACTGTGTGGTGGCGTTCGGTCAGAGCCGTCGTGGTGCGGTGCGCATGGACGCTGCTACTGATTGAGTGATGATGGCGCATTCAGCGTCTGGACTGTGATTGTGAGGTCGGGTGTGCGGCAGTAGGTTTGGGGAATCTGCTGCCGGAGAAATGACCATGCCTGAGTACAAAGCTCCCCTGCGCGACATGCGCTTTCTGATCGACCACGTCTTCGATTTTCACAGCAACTACGCCGCGCTGGGTGCCACCGATGCCAGCCCGGACATGGTCAATGCGATCCTCGAAGAAGGCGCGAAATTCTGTGAGAACGTTCTCGCACCGCTGAACCGTAGCGGCGACGAAGAAGGCTGCCATTTCGACAATGGCGTGGTGACTACGCCTACAGGCTTCAAGCAGGCATTCGCACAATACGTTGAAGGTGGCTGGCACGGTCTGGCGGCTGATCCGGTTTACGGTGGCCAGGGTTTGCCGAGTTCGCTGGGGCTGGTCATTAGCGAAATGGTCGGCTCCAGCAACACCTCCTGGGGCATGTACCCCGGCCTGACTCACGGCGCGATGTCAGCAATCCACGCCCATGGCACTGAAGAACAGAAACAGACTTACCTGACCAAGCTCACCGCCGGCCAATGGACCGGCACCATGTGCCTGACCGAAGCCCATTGCGGCACAGACCTGGGCATCATCAAAACCCGCGCCGTGCCTGCGGCCGACGGCAGCTATGCGATTTCCGGCAGCAAGATCTTCATCTCCGCCGGCGAGCACGACATGAGTGAAAACATCATTCACCTGGTGCTGGCGAAACTGCCGGACGCCCCGGCCGGGACCAAGGGCATTTCGCTGTTCATCGTTCCTAAATTCCTACCCAATGACGAGGGTGAAGCGGGGGAGCGCAACGGCGTTTCCTGCGGCTCGATCGAACACAAAATGGGCATCAAGGCCTCGGCTACCTGCGTGCTGAACTTCGATGACGCCAAGGGCTTCTTGATCGGTGAGCCGAACAAGGGCCTGAATTGCATGTTCACCATGATGAACCATGCTCGGCTGGGCACCGGCATGCAGGGTTTATGTCTCGGGGAGGCGAGCTTTCAAGGCGCGATCAAGTACGCCAATGATCGTCTGCAAATGCGCGCGCTGACCGGCCCGAAAGCGCCGGAAAAAGCCGCCGATCCGATCATCGTTCATCCTGATGTGCGCAGGATGTTACTGACCATGAAGGCCTTCAACGAAGGCAATCGGGCGCTGACTTATTTCACCGCGCAGTTGCTGGACGTGGCGCATCTGAGCCCGGATCAAACGGCGCGTCAGGATGCCGAAGACCTGCTGGCGTTCCTCACGCCGATCTGCAAAGCCTTCATGACCGATACCGGGCTGGAAGTGACCAACCACGGCATGCAGGTGTTCGGCGGTCACGGTTTCATCCGCGAGTGGGGCATGGAGCAGTTGGTACGCGACTGCCGGATTGCACCGATCTACGAAGGCACCAACGGCATTCAGGCGCTGGACTTGCTTGGCAGAAAAGTCCTCGGCAGCCAGGGGAAACTGCTGCGCGGGTTCACCAGAATCGTCCACAAGTTCTGTGCGGCAAACGCCGGACACCCGCAACTCGCCAGCTACGTGGCGCAGCTCAACGACCTGAATCAGCAGTGGGGTGAGGTGACCACCAAGGTCGGCATGGCGGCGATGAAAAATCCGGATGAAGTCGGCGCGGCATCGGTGGATTACCTGATGTACAGCGGTTACATCATCCTCGGCTATCTATGGCTGCGCATGGCGTTGGTCGCTCAGGCGCAGCTCGATTCGGGCAGCGGCGATGCCGATTACTGCCAGGCAAAACTGGCGACCAGCGAGTTTTACTTCAAGCGATTGTTGCCACGCACGGCGGCTCATCGTGCGGCCATCGAGGCGGGCAGCGATTGTCTGATGAACCTGCCTGCGGAGTTATTCGCACTATAGTGTTTCAAACCGACGTAAAAGAGCCCGCCTGGTTGCGGGCTTCTTTAATGGTTTGCTTTCCTGTGACTAAAAATAACAATACAGTCATGAGCTGACCCTATGTGTCGTAAAAGTTGTTGGGTTACACTCAAACCCAACGAAAGTACCACTCCTACGAATCACCTGTTTAGATCTTGCGAGGTTTGCCATGGCTGACTACAAAGCGCCCCTGCGCGATATGCGCTTCGTCCTCAATGAAGTTTTCGAGGTCGCCAAACTCTGGGCCGAGCTGCCTGCGCTGGCCGAGACTGTCGATGCTGAAACGGTCGAAGCCATTCTTGAAGAAGCCGGCAAGGTCACCAGCAAAAGCATCGCGCCCCTGAGCCGTGCGGCTGACGAAGAAGGTTGCCATTGGGCGGACGGTGCCGTCACCACGCCGGCAGGTTTCCAGCAGGCTTATCGGACTTATGCTGAAGGCGGTTGGGTCGGTGTCGGCGGCGATCCGACCTACGGGGGCATGGGTATGCCCAAGGCCGTTTCGGCGCAAGTCGAAGAGATGGTCAACTCCGCCAGCCTGTCGTTCGGCCTGTACCCGATGCTGACCGCGGGCGCCTGCCTGTCGATCAACGCCCACGCCAGCGAAGCGCTGAAAGCCGCGTACCTGCCGAACATGTACGCCGGCGTCTGGGCTGGCTCCATGTGCCTGACCGAGCCACACGCCGGCACGGACCTGGGGATCATTCGCACCAAGGCCGAGCCTCAGGCCGACGGGTCCTACAAAGTCAGCGGCACCAAGATCTTCATCACTGGCGGTGAGCACGACCTGACCGAGAACATCATTCACCTGGTGCTGGCCAAGCTACCGGACGCACCGGCGGGGCCGAAGGGTATTTCGCTGTTCCTGGTGCCGAAGTTCATGGTCAATGCCGATGGCACCCTGGGCGCGCGGAACCCGGCGACCTGCGGTTCAATCGAACACAAGATGGGCATCCAGGCCTCCGCGACCTGCGTGATGAACTTCGACGAGGCCGTGGGTTATCTGGTCGGCGAGCCAAACAAAGGCCTGGCCGCGATGTTCACCATGATGAACTACGAACGTCTGGGCGTCGGTATCCAGGGCCTGGCCTCTGGCGAGCGCTCTTACCAGAACGCCGTCGAGTACGCCCGCGACCGCCTGCAAAGCCGTTCGCCGACCGGTGCGCAGAACAAGGACAAGGTCGCTGACCCGATCATCGTCCACCCAGACGTGCGTCGCATGTTGCTGACCATGAAAGCCTCGAACGAAGGCGGTCGCGCCTTTTCGACTTACGTGGCCATGCAACTGGACACCGCCAAGTTCAGCGAAGACGCCACCACCCGCAAACGCGCGGAAGATTTGGTGGCCTTGCTGACTCCGGTGGCCAAGGCGTTCCTGACCGACCTGGGTCTGGAAACCACCATTCACGGCCAGCAGGTTTTCGGCGGCCACGGTTACATCCGTGAGTGGGGCCAGGAGCAACTGGTGCGTGACGTGCGCATCACCCAGATCTACGAAGGCACCAACGGCATTCAGGCGTTGGACCTGGTAGGCCGCAAGATCGTCGGCACCGGTGGGGCGTTCTACAATCTGTTTGCCGACGAGATCCGTCATTTCACTGCGACCGCCAGCGCTGATCTGGTGGAGTTCACCAAACCGCTGAACGATGCGGTGACTACCCTCGACGAACTGACCGCCTGGTTGCTGGATCGGGCGAAAAACAACCCGAACGAAATCGGTGCTGCTTCGGTCGAGTATCTGCAAGCATTCGGTTACACGGCGTATGCGTACATGTGGGCACTGATGGCCAAGGCCGCTTTTGGCAAAGAAGCGCAGGACGATTTCTACGCGAGCAAGTTGGGCACGGCGCGGTTCTATTTCGCACGCCTGCTGCCGCGTATTCACTCGTTGAGCGCGTCGGTGAAGGCCGGCAGCGAGTCGTTGTTCCTGCTGGACGCAGGACAGTTCTGACAATGTAACATCATGTAAGCATTCTCTTACATGACGTGCTGCTCTTCTCCCATAGATGAAGATTGGATCCACAGCTAATCTACTTCACATGGACGTCGCGCAGGAAGCGCAAAGCAACAACACGGACACGTAGGATTCTGCCAGGACGGCGGAGTGAAATGGATGTCAGGGAAACAGTCTGCAAAGCCCCGCTTCGGCGGGGTTTTCTTTTGCCTGCAAAAAAGTGCTTAGCTCATCTCATCCAGTGTTGCCGGGCTGATCAAACGCCCATCCGCGCCATTCATCACTTCTTCCAACAGCGTACGCAACAAGGTCAGCGAGGCCTGTTGTCGCTGCACATCCCGACACACCAATCCGACTTTCAGCGGCACCCTCGGCTCGCTCAGTGGTTTCCACAACAGTTCCTTATTGCCGTGTGCCTGTTGTGAGCGTCCGGGCAGTACCGTCGCCAGTCGCGTGTGCGGCAAACTGTCGAGAATCCCCGCCATGTTGTTCAGTTCTGCCTGTACCTGCGGGCGTCGTCCCAGATTGGCCAGTTGCGCTTGCCAGATCTGCCGCACTTGAAACTCTTCGCCCAGCAGCAACATCGGCAATTCGGCAGCCTGACTCATCGAGACTTTCTTGAATTCGCGCAACGGGTGATCCGCCGGGATGACCAGGGTCAGCTCGTCTTCGTACAGCATCACGCCGTGCAACCCCGGCTGACGAGGTGGCAGATAGCCGATGCCGATGTCCAGCGAGCCATTGAGCAAGCGCCGCTCGATTTCCAGCCCCGTCAGTTCATAGATTTGCACCACCAAATGCGGCTGCGCCTTGCGCACGCGTTCGAGCATCTGTGGCACCAGGCTGCTATGAACAGTCTGCAATACGCCGATAGCCAGAGTGCGCAAAGCCTGACCCTTGAAGTTGCCCAAGGCTTCCCGTGCCCGTTGCAATCCATCCAGCAAGGGCAGCGCATGGTTGTACAACGTATGTGCCGCCAGGGTGGGCAGCAGGCGTTTGCTGCTGCGTTCGAACAAGCTCACATCGAGGTTTTGTTCGAGGTGGCGGATCTGCTGGGACAGTGCTGGTTGGGAGATTGAAAGCCGCTCGGCAGCCCGGCCCACATGACCTTCTTCGTAGACCGCGACGAAATAACGCAGTTGTTTGAAATCCATAAGGTGTGCTTATCGAAAATGCTGGGAAAACGAAATGGCTCAAGGCCTCGCGTGAGCCTAGTCTAACCGCATTCACAAGGCTTACAGGGCCACAGAGCGCGATGAATACCGTTTGCTTCAATGGTGTTTACATAGGTAAGGCAAAAAACCTCGCACGAGGTTTGATCAGATGAACTTGTTCAGCTTGCGGCGCAATCTTCCGAGTCTTGATGACTTGGCCGTGGACGCCTTCTTGCCGTCCCAAGGCGACAATCTTTCCAGCGAGTGCCTGATGCCCAGTGTCGAGCGACCGAAACAGATATTCGTGCGCGGCCAGGGCTCATGGTTGTGGGACAGCGATGACCGCGCGTATCTGGATTTCTCACAGGGTGGCGGGGCCAATAGCCTCGGACACAGTCCTTCGGTTCTGGTCAACGCCATCGCGGCGCAGGCTCAGTCGCTGATCAACCCCGGCTTCGGCCTGCATAACCGCGGCATGCTCAATCTTGCTGAGCGACTGTGTTCCAGCACCGGCAGTGATCAGGCCTACCTGCTCAACAGTGGCAGCGAAGCCTGTGAAGCAGCGATCAAATTGGCGCGTAAATGGGGCCAGCGACATCGCGGCGGGGCTTCGCGGATCATCGTTGCTAATAACGGCTGTCATGGTCGTAGTCTGGGGACGCTGTCGGCGTCGGACAGTTCGAATCTGACTAACCGATTCGAGCCGCTGCTTCCGGGCTTCAGTCACGTGCCGTTCAATGATCTTGCGGCCTTGCATGCGGCCGTCGACGCCCAGACCGTGGCGATCATGCTCGAACCGATCCAGAGCGAAGCCGGGGTGATACCGGCCACCGAGCATTACCTCAAAGGCGTCGAGCGCCTGTGCCGTGAGCTTGGGATTCTGCTGATCTTCGACGAAGTGCAAACCGGTATCGGTCGTTGCGGCACTTTACTCGCCGAACAATCCTACGGCGTGCGGGCAGATATCGTCGTTCTCGGCAAAGGGCTGGGTGGCGGCGTGCCATTGGCGGCGTTGTTGGCGCGGGGCAAAGCCTGCTGTTTCGACGTCGGCGAAGTGACAGGTACTCATCATGGCAATGCACTGATGATGGCGGCCGGTCTTGCCGTCCTCGACAGCGTTCAGGACAAGGGGTTTCTCGATCATGTCGGGGAAATCGGTCAGCACCTGAGCGAAGGTCTGCAGCGTTTATCCCATCGCTATGGTCATGGCGAGTTGCGCGGGCAAGGACTGTTCAGGGGTCTTACCTTGTCCGACGAATCGGCTGACGCCGTCGTCAAGGCGGCGTTGAACGAAGGCCTGCTGCTCAACGCTCCGCAGCCCGATTGCCTGCGCTTTACCCCGGCCCTGACCGTCAGCAAAGCCAACATCGACGAAATGCTCCTGCGCCTGGCCCGTGCCTTCTCCCGCGTGCGCACTGCGCAACTGCAGTGCCGCAAAGGGATTGCCGTCTGATCAGACCCGCCCTACACGAATTCCCGAACCGTCTCGCGGTATAACGCATCGCCCCATGCCTGATTATTTTGGCGTGGGGCGTTTTTTTGTCTCTGCGTTTTGCCAAATGCCATTCAGTGCTTGAGCGGTAGTGGGATCAATGGCTTTTTAGAGCGTATCGGCAAGGAGTGTCGGTGTCAGTGAAACAATATTGTCGTGGAACTGGCTTTGAATTCTATACCACTGGGTGGTATGTTTTGGAAGGGAAGCCGATGTCACCAAGGTTATTCAAAACGAAACGTTTTTCGATGCAAGTCGGGAAGGCCTGGATCGATGATGACGAGCTTCGTGAAGCATTCGCCGAAATGCTCAACGGCCAGGCGGACAATCTCGGCGGCGGGGTCTGGAAAAAACGGTTGAATGCCAACCGTCATCGGTCAATTGTTTTGGCCAAAGGTGGCCGTTACTGGGTTTATCAGTTTCTGTATGCCAAGAAAGACCAGAGCAATATCAGTCCGAGGCAGTTGGCCGACTTGCGCGAGTTAGCCAAGACGTATGGAGGGCTGACCGAGATGGAAATCCAGCGCTTGCTGGATATGAAGGAGTTTGTGGAGATACCTCATGAGTAAAAAATTCAAAAATGAAATTTCGGAATCGATACACGAGTCAGCCAGTGCCTTGTTTGCCATCGGTGCAATCAGCAAGGCAACCATGCGCAAATTCGATGAATCATGTCTTGCAACAGTTCCAGATGCGATCCCCGCTGAGCAGATCAAAGCGTTACGCGAACGCAACAACGTAAGCCAGCCAGTGTTTGCGCGTTATCTGAACACCAGCGCCTCGACGGTTAAACAATGGGAAGCGGGAGACAAGCACCCCAGCGGCATGGCGCTGAAGTTGTTGAGCATCGTTCAGAAACACGGTCTTGAGATACTGGCCTGAAGAACCGCACTGAACCCTGACGAACGGCAAAGGTCGATTAGCTGTAGGCCCACACGAGCCAACTTCAATCAGGAGCTAACCCCATGGACTTTATTCGCATCATCATCGCCATTCTGTTGCCGCCACTGGGTGTGTTTCTGCAAGTTGGTTTCGCCGGGGCGTTCTGGCTGAATATTCTGCTGACGCTGTGCGGTTACATCCCCGGGATCGTGCATGCGGTGTACATCATTGCCAAGCGCTGAGTTTAGCGGCGCCCGTTAGATCGCTTTCGCGAGCAGGCTCGCTCCCACAAGGATTTCTGTACACCACAGATCCATTGTGGGAGCGAGCCTGCTCGCGAATGGGGCGACACCATTCCTGCACGGGCCGCAGGTTTCAGTCCGCCAACGCCATCACCCTTCGATAAAACAACCACTCCTGCTCCAGCGCATGGGCCTGATTGCCGGCCTTGCGAAAGCCATGGCGTTCGTCGGCGTAGTAATGCGCTTCAACCAGGATGCCGTTGTCCTGTAGCGCTGTGACCATGTCGCGGGTCTGTTGCGGCACCACCACAGCGTCCAGTTCACCCTGAAAGAAAATCACCGGAACGCTGATGTTGCCCGCATGCAGCAACGGCGTTCGTGCGGCGTAGCGTTCGGCATCCTGCTCCGGGTCGCCGATCAGCCAGTCCAGATAATTGCCTTCGAACTTGTGAGTCGTCCGGCTCAGTGCCACGGGGTCACTGACGCCATACAGGCTGGCGCCGGCGCGGAAGACTGTGTGAAAGGCCAGCGCACACAGAGTGGTGTAGCCGCCGGCACTGCCGCCGCGAACAAACGCCTTGTTGCCGTCGATCAATCCGCGTTCGGCAAGATGAGCGACGACGGCGCAGGCGTCCTCCACGTCCACTTCGCCCCAGCTCAAATGCAGCGCTTGCCGATAAGCCCGACCATAGCCACTGCTGCCGCGGTAGTTGAGATCAGCCACGGCAAAGCCGCGTTGCGCCCAGTACTGGATACGCGGATCGAGCATGGGGTAGCAGGCCGACGTCGGGCCGCCGTGGATGAACACCACCAGAGGCGGTTTCGCATCACCGGTCATCGCTGGATAGAAGAAGCCGTGGGCCTCGCGCGAACCGCTGGGGTAACGCAGGGTTTGCGGGACGCTGATCTGCTCGGCGGGCAACGGTGCAATACCGCCAGCCAATGTTTTGACCTGCCGGGTCTGGCGGTCGATGGCAATGACTGCCGAGGAACTGACTGGCGAAGCGGCGATGCAGTAAATGAACTGCTCATCCAGTGCGAGAGAGCGGAAGCGGCTGTAATCGCCGGTGAAATCTTCACCGGCATCACCACAAAGCCCCAGTTTGCCAAACCCGTCTTCAGTCCAGCTCGCCAGATAACGACCTTCGCTCAGTGGCAACCAGGTGCAGCCACCCAGCTGCCACGGCGCAGGCCCGTGATCCGCTGCGGCACTCGGCAGCGGGCTCAGACCGTCTGCCGATTCCACCCAAGGCTGCCAGTAGCCGCCGCGATCAGTCAGACAAAACAGACGGCCGCTTGTATCGAATCTCGGTTGTTGCAGCGATTCCTCAGCGCCTTCGCCCGCCACGCATCGCGGCAGAGCAAAACGGCCATCGTTCTGGCGTTCGGCAACCATCAGGCGAGTCGCGGTCCATGGCTGATCCGGGCGGCTCCACTCGATCCACGCCAGTCGTTGCGCGTCGGGACTCAACGTCGGCGCGGCATAGAAATCAGCGCCTTCGGCCAGCAGATGACGTACTCCGTCAGCCAGGTCGATAGCCACCAGACGATGCCGATCGCGGTTTTCTTCAACCGCCAATACCTGCCCGTCAGCGAACTGCAGATCGCCATATCGACATTCGCCTGAGCTCAGTAACTCAGGTGTCTCGCCGGCCAGCGACTGTCGATACAGCTGTTGGTCCGCCTCGTTGACGAACACGATCCCGTCATCGGTCAGACAGAACGCGCCGCCGCCGTATTCGTACACCCGACTGCGCACACTGAAGCCCGCTGGCGTCAGGCAATGCGCCTGGCCGTCACGCCAATGCCAGATCCGGCAGGCGCCATCCTCGGGTCGGTATTCGTTCCAGAACAGGCCATGTGGGCCGGCCTGTAACTCGGCGAAGTCGATGCCGGCCGCGACGGCCCTGGCAGCGCTGAAGGGTTCAGCTTTTAGCGATGAGTCGTGAATTTCGTTCATTACGAAAGGCCAGTTGTTCAATGGTCTGGGTCGTGTGTTCGGCTTCTTCGCGAGCCTTGAGGATCACGCCGTGATGTTCCGATTTGCTGCACACCGGGTCGGCGTTGCTCGCGTCCCCTGTGAGCATGAAGGCCTGGCAGCGACAGCCGCCGAAGTCTTTTTCTTTCTCGTCGCAGGAACGGCACGGCTCGGGCATCCAGTCGTAACCGCGGAAGCGATTGAAGCCGAACGAGTCGTACCAGATGTGCTGCATGCTGTGGTCGCGCACGTTGGGAAACTGCACCGGCATCTGTCGGGCACCGTGACAGGGCAGGGCGGTTCCGTCCGGCGTGACCGTCAGAAAAATACTGCCCCAGCCATTCATGCAGGCTTTCGGGCGTTCTTCGTAATAGTCAGGGGTGACGAAAATCAGCTTGCACGGATGCCCTTCGGCTTCCAGTTTGGCGCGGTATTCGTTGGTGATGCGTTCAGCGCGGACCAGTTGTTCCTTGGTCGGCAACAGACCGACCCGGTTGAGTTGCGCCCAACCGTAAAACTGGCACGTGGCGAGTTCCACAAAGTCCGCCTCAAGGGCGATGCACAGCTCGATGATCCGGTCGATCTTGTCGATGTTGTGCCGATGGGTCACGAAGTTCAGCACCATCGGATAACCGTGGGCTTTCACGGCGCGGGCCATTTCCAGCTTCTGGGCGAAGGCTTTTTTCGAGCCGGCCAGCAAGTTGTTCACTTGCTCGTCGCTGGCCTGAAAGCTGATTTGGATATGGTCCAGACCGGCCTTTTTGAAGTCGCTGATTTTTTGCTCGGTCAGGCCGATGCCGGAGGTGATCAGGTTGGTGTAGAACCCCAACTTGCGCGCCTCGGCAATCAGCTCGGCGAGGTCCTGGCGCACCAGTGGTTCGCCGCCGGAGAAGCCCAATTGTGCCGCGCCCATCTCCCGCGCTTCGCGGAACACTTTGATCCACTGTTCGGTGCTCAGTTCTTTGCCTTGCTCGGCGAAGTCCAGCGGATTGGAACAGTACGGGCATTGCAGCGGGCAGCGATACGTCAGCTCGGCCAGCAACCATAGCGGCAGGCCGATTTCCGGTTTGCGCGGTAACTTGTCTGACGCCGATTCAGGCAAGTTCGATCCAGTGCTGAGCACGGGCGACCTCCATGAATTGTTCGATGTCGTCACCGAGCTCGGACACGCCGGGGAATTGCGCGTCCAGTTCGGCGATGATCGCCGCGACGTCACGCTCGCCGTCGATCAAACCGCCGATCATCGCGGCGCTTTCGTTGAGTTTGATCATGCCTTCCGGGTAGAGCAGCACATGACCTTTCTGTGCCGGTTCGTACTGGAAGCGGTAGCCGGTGCGCCAGGTCGGGGTCTTGCTGCGATCAAAACTCATAAGGTGATTCCTTTATGCCAGACCCGCTGCTCGGTCACGCTGTGATACGGCGGGCGTTTCAGTTCGTAGGCCATGCTCATGGCATCGAGCATGCTCCAAAGAATGTCCAGTTTGAACTGGAGAATTTCCAACATGCGCTCTTGGCCGGCCCGCGTCGTGTAGTGCTGCAAAGTGATCGCCAAGCCATGTTCCACGTCGCGACGTGCCTGACCCAGGCGGGTGCGGAAATACTCGTAACCCGCCGGGTCAATCCACGGGTAATGCTGCGGCCAGCTGTCGAGGCGCGACTGGTGGATTTGTGGCGCAAACAGTTCGGTCAGCGAGCTGCTGGCGGCCTCCTGCCAACTGGCACGGCGGGCGAAGTTGACGTAGGCATCGACGGCAAAACGTACACCGGGCAGTACCAATTCCTGCGAGCGTAGTTGATCCGGTTCGAGGCCGACGGCCTGACCCAGACGCAGCCAGGCCTCGATGCCGCCGTCTTCGCCGGGGGCGCCGTCATGGTCGAGCAGGCGCTGAATCCACTCACGACGAATCTCGCGGTCCGGGCAGTTGGCGAGGATCGCGGCATCCTTGAGCGGGATGTTCACCTGATAGTAGAAACGGTTGGCGACCCAGCCCTGGATCTGTTCGCGCGTTGCCCGGCCTTCGTACATCGCCACGTGGTACGGGTGATGGATGTGGTAATAGGCGCCTTTGGCGCGCAGCGCTGCTTCGAACTCGACGGGGGACAGTGCGGTGTCAGTCATGTCTGTTCTCCGGGAACAACCATCGGATTATGTGGTGTCTGGTCGGGCCTTATCGCCAGCAGGCTGGCTCCCACATTGGAATGCGACCAACTGTGGGAGCCAGCCTGCTGGCGATAGACCGCGCAGCGGTCTCGATGTCCTACAGCACAATACTCATGCCGTCATACGCCACTTCAACCTCGCGCCGAGCCAGTTCTGCACGCTCCGGCGAATCCTCATCGAGAATCGGGTTGGTGTTGTTGATGTGGATAAGCACTTTGCGCTGCTTGGGCAGTTGTTCCAGCACTTCCAGCATGCCGCCGGGGCCGTTCTGCGCCAGGTGGCCCATTTCCCGGCCAGTGCGGGTGCCGACGCCACGGCGCTGCATTTCGTCGTCATCCCACAGCGTGCCGTCCACCAGCAGGCAATCGCTGCCGGCCATGATCTCCAGCAGCGGTGCGTCGACCTTGCCCAGGCCCGGCGCGTAGAACAGTTTGCCGCCGGTGTTCAGGTCTTCAACGATCAGGCCGATGTTGTCGCCGGGGTACGGGTCGAAACGGTGCGGCGAGTACGGCGGGGCGGCGCTGCGCAGTGGAAACGGGGTGAAGCGCAGGCTTGGGCAGGCCGGGATGGTGAAGCTGCGGTCGAGCTCGATCGGGTTCCAGGTCAGCCCGCCGTTCCAGTGGGTCAGCATGGTGAACAGCGGGAAACCGGTGCTCAGGTCTTCGTGGACCATGTCGGTGCACCAGACCTGGTGCGGGCAACCTTCGCGCAGGCTGAGCAGGCCGGTGGTGTGGTCGATCTGGCTGTCCATCAGGATGATCGCGTTGATGCCGGTATCGCGCAGGGCGCGGCCCGGTTGCATCGGGGCGAAGCTCTGGAGTTGGGCGCGGATGTCCGGCGATGCGTTGCACAACACCCAATTCACGCCGTTATCGGAAATGGCGATGGACGACTGGGTCCGCGCCTTGGCGTTCAGGCTGCCATCGCGAAAACCGGCGCAGTTCACGCAGTTGCAGTTCCACTGGGGGAAACCACCGCCGGCGGCGGAACCTAGAATCTGGACAAACATGGCCGCTCCATCATTTTGAAAACTGAAAATAAAAACGCCCCGGCGAGCCGAGGCGTTGCACTGCGCTACAAAAAGATTAGCGGCTTGCGAAGTACATGGTGACTTCAAAGCCGATACGCAGGTCGGTGTAAGCAGGTTTGGACCAGGACATAGAGCGCTCCTTCAGGTGATGGGACAGTTGAGATCTATACATATAGTCCACCTCCAGCCGGAGATGTTCAGATAGTTAGGTGGCTATGTTACTCAAAATTACAGGGCAATTGACCGGGAATCTTTGAGAAAGCTAATTGCAGCACCGGTAATGATCATTTTGCCGCTTGCCAAGGCGAGCCCGGGCCCGGTCCGCTGGCCAGACAGCGCCAACCGCCTTCGGCCTGATTCAGTCGGTGTGCTGCGGCCAGTAACGTTTCGCGGTCGATCTTCAGAATCGTCTGAGGTAGCAGCTCCAGATAATCCGACGAGTGGCCGGCCAGTTTGCCCTGCCAGAGCAGTTCGGCGGCCTGCGCATTGGGCAGCGCTGCGCTAGCGAATTGATCGGCCAGTGCCTGGCGTTGGTCGATGAAGGTCTCGTCATCGAGGTCGTTGATCATCCCGGCCAATCCGCTCAGGAAGTGTTCGATGTGTTCCAGCAGATCCAGAGGGGCAACGCTGGGTGATTGCACGCCGAACAACAGCCCTGTCTGCCCATGGATCTGCCGCAGTGCGCTGAACACCGCATAACCGAGCTGCAGTTCTACCCGCAGGCGTTGGTAAAACGGCGTCTGACAGACGTGAGCCAGCAAGCGCCAGGCGGCTTCGTCAGCGATGTTTGCCGTTGCGGTCGGACAGAAGAGCAGCAGCGCATGTTCGCTGGACCCGGTATCGACCGTACTCCACAGATGCTGCGCGTTTATCGGCGAGGGCGGTGTCAGTTGATTGTCCGCAGTGCCAGGCACACGACTCAAGGCAAGGCCCATCGCCGCTTGTGTCTGGGCGGACAGACCGGTCGCCAGACCATCCCAGCGTGCGCTCGACCAAAGCTGCATCAAATCGTCCGAGTCAGCGGTGCGCTCAAGGCAGTGATCAGGCAGCGCTTTGAGCAGTTGTCGAATCGGCATCAACGCAACGCTCGGCGGCTCTTCTTGCGAGAAACCGGCATCGGCTGTTGTCAGTTCTTTCAGCGCGTATTCGAGGACGCTCGGCATTGGCCCCTGTAGCCCGGTCATTTTCAGCAGCCATTCATTGCCCGATGCGCTGAAGGAAAAATCGACACCTGCCTGACGCGCATCTTCACGCAATGGCTGAAGGCGGGTTTCCAGGCTCGCCTGAAGGTTGCTGCGAGGTGCCGAATCCAGACGCCAGCGCAGGTAAACGGCACCTTCGGCACTGTTATCCGGCAACGCCTGACTGAACTGCATGGGCGAACGTTCGCGACGACCGCGCGAGCGATCCTGGGCAAAGGTCCGCAGGCCTCGGTGTTTGCTGGTTTGGCCGCGGATCAGTCCGGCACTCGGGGCCGGAGCCTCTGCGCGTAAAAACGGATTAGGTGTTGGCAGTTGCCATTGGCCGGTGAAGTTATCCACAGCGCCGATTTGTTTCAGGACGTCCCTGAGGGCTGCAATGCCCAATTCTGATAACCCGGTTTCACGCTGTTCGCTGTCCAGTCGGGCCAGTTGCAGGGCGCCGCTGACTTGCTGCTGACGTTGCAACAGGGCGGCGTATTCTTCACGCAAGCCGGCCCAGGGTTGCTGCGAGGCAAAGAATCCAAGCCAATCCTGTAGCTGTTCGCGGATCCCGTTGGGCGTCGCGTTGGCATGCAACGTGAACTCGATGTGCAACAAAGCCTGGCCGGCGAACTGATACAACGGCGCAGCTTTCAGGCTGTCAGCCAGCCCGCGCTCGCGCAGTTCCGCCAGCAGACCACCGGGTTTCGCGGCGTTCAGCCAATGACACAGGAACGCCAGCGCCTCGGGCGATGAATCGGGCAATGCTTCGAAGGCAAACAGCAGATCCAGTCGCCGCGCTGCAGCTTGTTGATAACTTTTGTCCGAAGAATCCATCAGCGATGTAGGCGCTTGTTGCAGCACCTTTTCCCCTGCGGGAATCGCAGCGCTAAAGCGCTGAGCCATTGCCCTCAACTCATCGAGACTCTGCGGCCCAGTCAGGCTCAACGTCATCTGTCCGGTCTGATAAAACCGCTGATAGAAACCCTGCAAGGCGTGCTGGAACTCAGGTTGCGGCACCGGCAGGCTGTAGCGGTTGCCGGCATGAAACGCCCGCAGCGGATGCGCCGCTGAAACTCCGTCGAACAGCGCGAATTGCTGTTGAGCGGCCGTGTCCCGAGACCATGCGACAAATTCTGCGTGCAGCACTTCCCGTTCCCGTCGCTGATCGTCAGGATTCATACGCGGATGAGCGAGCATGTCCGACAGGCGCTCCAGTCCCCCGGCAAACGACTGAGGCGGTAATTCGAAAAAGTAGTCCGTGGTGCGTTCGCTGGTTTTGGCATTCACCTGACCTCCATGACCCTGGACATAGGCCATCAGGCCTTGTCCCGCAGGAAAGCGTTCCGTACCGAGAAACAGCAGGTGTTCAAGAAAATGCGCAAGTCCGGGCCAGGCCAGCGGCACATCATGGCTGCCCGCCGCGACCCGCAACGCAGCAGCACTGCGCTTTAAATCAGGAGCATGACGCAGCGTCACCCGCAGACCGTTGGCCAGGGTTTCAGTGTGAGGGTGGGGGTGGTTCAGCGCAGGCATGAGCACTTCCAGAGCAGAGAAGTGCCAATGCTAGCGGATAACGATGGATCAGCGCTTGTTAAGCTCGCTGTAAAGCTCGGGGCGACGATCGAGGAAGTAGCGATTGGCGGCGCGGGAATCGGCCATCAACTGACGATCCAGCTCACCGACAATCAGTGCTTCATCGAGGCCGGCCTGGGCAATGCGATTGCCATCCGGCGCGGCAATGCTGCTCTGACCGCAATACTGGATCTCGCCTTCGTTGCCGCAATAGTTGGCGTAAGCCACATAACACTGGTTTTCGAAGGCCCGGGCACGGACGGTGACGTCGGCGATGAAGTCGTAGGGAATCATGTTCGCCGTCGGCACCAGGATCAGCTCGGCGCCGGCCAGGGCCAGGCGTCGAGCGTTTTCCGGGAACTCCAGGTCGTAGCAGATCAGGAAACCGAGCTTCCAGCCATTAAGTTCAACCAGCGGAAACTCATCCGGCCCGGCGCTGAACATTGAGTGATCGAGGTCGCCAAACAGGTGAGTCTTGCGGTAGTTGCACAACCGCTCGCCATTGGCGTCGATCAACTGCACGGCGTTGTAGATCTGCCCGTCCTCGGTGCGCTCGGGATAACCATACAAAATGGCGATCCCGGCCGTCTTGGCGATGCGCGCGATTTGCTGCGCCGACTCACCGTTGTGCACCTCCGCCAGCACGCTGACCGCGTCGATGCCGATGTTGTAACCGGTCAAAAACATCTCCGGCAACACCAGCAAATCCGCGCCCTTGGCCTCCAGCGCCAATTGATGCAGACGTTGCAGATTGCCTGCGACATCCAGGGGCAGCGGTGGACATTGGTAAAGGGCTACGCGCATTTCGGATTCCTCTTACTCGGGCAGGGCGATCGGACCGATCTCGTTGAACACATCTCCTGGACCCGGGTTCTCGGCGTGAGTTTCACCGCCGAAGTGTTTCATGATGCCCCACACCGCATTAAGCGAGGTCTGCACCGCGCCTTCGACCCAGGCTGGCGTCCACGAAACATCGTCGCCAGCGATGAAAATCCCGCGCTGCTCGGCCGGCATATCGGCCTGCATGAAGTGCGCGTACATGCGCTGGTTGTAGCGGTAGTGGCCGGGCAGGGCGCCTTTGAAAGCGCCGAGGAAATGCGGGTCAGCTTCCCAGGACACGGTGATCGGATCGCCAATGATCCGCGCCGCGATGTCGACTTTCGGGTAGATCTTCTTCAACGCATCCAGCGCCAGTTTCACGCGTTTTTCCACGGGTTGCGGGAGCATTTTCAGCGCGTCGCTCATCCACGAGTACGACAGGCAAATCACGCCCGGCTTGTCGTCGCCGTTGTCGAACAGATAAGTGCCACGGGTCAGGCGATCGGTGAGGGTCATGCTCATCAGGTCGCGGCCGGTTTCCGGATCCTTGTCCTTCCAGAATGGCCGGTCGACCATCACGAAGGTTTTCGACGATTGCATGTAGCGGGTGCGGTCGAGGGCCATCCACATCTTTTGCGAGAACAGGGTTTCGTCGCATTCGATCTGGGTGGTCAGCAGCCAGCTCTGGCACGTGGTCAGCACCGCTGCGTATTCGCGGGTGTCGCCCCAGTTATCGGTGACGGCAAAGCGCCCGTCTGCCGCGTGGGCAATTTTTTTCACGCCGGTACGCGGTGCGCCGTTGTGCAGGGAGCTGAGGCTGGTGCCTTCTGGCCAGTGCACGCAACGTTCCGGCACATGACGCCAGATCCCCAATGGCACTTGTTCCACACCGCCGACCACCAAGTGCTGGTGATCGTCGCAGTTGGTCATGACCACGCGGAAGATTTCCAGCATCGAGTTCGGGAAGTCCGAGTCCCAGCCGCCGGTACCGAAACCGACCTGACCAAACACTTCGCGATGATGGAACGAGAGTTTGGCGAAGGCTTTGGAAGTGGCCACGAAGTCGTAGAACGTGCGGTCGTCCCATAGCGGAACGAGGGTGTTCCACAGCTCTTTGAGGCGCGGCACATCGCGGTCGCGGATCGCTTGCTGGATGTCAGAGAATTGCGAACCCGCTTCCAGCGCGTCGGCCCAGGCGTCGGCGACTTCCTGGAACAGTGCAGGAAGATCCGCCAGTTTCTGTGCGTAATGGGTCTGGCCTTCGAGGTCGATCACCGTGCTGCCCGAGGCCGGTGTCAGCGGGTTCGGGAACGGTTTGGTTTCGAGGCCGAGCTTGTCGACGTAGTGATAAAACGCGGTGGACGACACCGGGAAGCGCATGCCGCCGAGCTCGGCGATGATGCCTTCAGCACCGTTGAATGCCTGGGAGCGCAGACGGCCGCCCATTTTCGAGGCTTCGTAGACGACGGGTTTGAGGCCCAGTTTCATCAATTCGTAGGCTGCCACCAGACCTGCGATGCCGGCACCGACGATCGCAACCTCGGCGCCATGGTTGTGCGCAGGGATGCTGCCCAGGCCGGCCGGGTGCTCGATCCAGTCGTCGAAGGCGAAGGGAAAGTCCGGACCGAAAATGGTGACTGGTTTTTTACCGTCTGCAGGATGGCGATTGTTCTTGTTCATGGCTGACCTTGCTGGCGACCGGACGCGGCATGCGCGTCTGAGTATAGGAAAAGATGCCAGCCATTCTAGAGAGCGTAGAACACGTTAATAAGACGCAATGTGTCGTCGTTTTGCCAGTTTACTGATCAAAATGACGAGGTCTCGGTACACACTGTTCAATGTGGGAGCGAGCCTGCTCGCGAATACGGTGCGTCAGTCAGCATCCATGCCGACTGACACGCCCTCTTCGCGAGCAGGCTCGCTCCCACATGGGAATGTGGTCAAACCGGCTGGCCGCGGTCAATCTTGCTGCTGAGAATGATCGAGGTCGTGGTCTTCTCCACCCCATCCACACTGCCGATCTGATCCAGCAACTGATCCAGCTGCTCAGGTGAATCGGTGCGCAACCACGCCACGTAATCAAATTCGCCACTGACCGCGCACAACTGCTGCACCTGAGCCATCGCGCTGAGACGCCGTAACACCTCCTTGCCCGAGCGCGGTTGCACCGTGATCCCGACGTACGCCTGCAAGCCGCCATCCACGACACGTTGACCCAAACGCACGCCGTAACCGGTGATCACCTTGGCTTTTTCCAGCCGGGCCAACCGCGAAGTGACGGTGGTGCGAGCGATGCCCAATTGGCGGGCGAGCATGGCTACGCTTTCGCGGGCATTGATCTGCAGGGCTGCAATCAATTGGCGGTCGATTTCGTCAAGAACGGGCGGGCGGGTGTCAGGCAAGGGTCGTCTCCAGCAGCACAGATCAATGGGTTGGCATGTTACAGGCACATCTCGCACTGCGGAGGGTTGATCTCGCCTAAGCACCGTTCATAGCGTTTTCCACATGTCGGGTTTTTCTTTGGCTTGAACAAGGCGCGATCGACAGGATGGACACCAACAGTCAGTCGTAGTCGAATGCGAAATCGAGGGATGCGAGGCAATGGAAATGACAAAGAAAATGCCGCCCGCTGTACGGGAACGTGCGTTGCAGATTGCCAATCACGAAATGGCTCACTACGTGCTCGCCCGAGCCTTGGGGTTTGAAACGGGTGGCGTGACCCTGACAGTGACCATGGACTTGCGGCATCAAGGCGGGGCGTCCATTAGCTTGGTGCGGTCCATTTCGTCGATGGACGCCATGAGGGAACATTTGGAAGCGCGGATGATGGTCCTGTTTGCTGGCGCGATGGGGCAGGGATTGGTTTCAAAGCATTCGCTCGACAAACGCGTCGATAAATCGAAAGCGACAGCCATCCTCAAAGGAGAGCTCGGGGCGGAACAGGATTACGCAAAAATAAGGGAGTTACGGCACTTGCTGCGCAACATCGCCTACCCCGATACGGATCCGGCCTCGTCTGACCGAATCACGGCCGAGCTGAAAGAGATTACTGATCGCGTGTGGTTTCGGACTCAAACGATCGTAGAGCATTTGGCCGATACGATTAGCGGATTGGGAGGCATGCTGGTCGACGGCATGGTCATGGTGGAGCAGTGGGGTAGGGCGGCGGATACGTATCAAGTCGTATGGACGGGTGAAATGCTTGAGCGGCTGCAGCTGGTGCAGGCTATTCCGGCGTTAAGTGTTTGGACTGACAGCTGCAGTGATGCCGGTCAGCATAGAAAGTAGCGACATTCCAGGCGCGCATAGCGGCAACGCTCCCGATCACGGTGTAGAAACCCCGAAAAAATCGAGGCGTATTTCAAAGCGTGAGCGTTTCGCGTGAGACTACTGAGCGTAGGTCTTCGCGAAGGCGGCGATTGCCTGGGTAGCCTGGAAGTCGACCAACTGCAGTCCGCGCTCCTGGATGCTAGCCTTGGCGATCTGCACCGCCTTAAGGTGACGAGGCGACTGATCTTCAGCTGGGGTGGTTACCGGGATTAGGACGTTTTTCAACTGAATAATCCCTTCCCGTTCGGCGCGTACAAACTTCATCAGCCACTGGTCGCAGTGGTCGAGTATTGCGCTTGGTTCGGCCTGATCAAAAGCTAAGGGTTTGATAGCGGCCACTACCTCGTTTCGGTGAACCAAGGGCAGGTGCAGTTTGGTCAGGTCACCGGTCAGGGTATCGTCGCGGAAGCTGCGGATCGATGCTTCCGAGAACATTGTTCGAATTTCTCGAACCATAATCTCTTCACGACGATCACGCCCTATGCCTTGGCGCTCGATATAGCGGTTAAACAACGTTACAAGGGTCGTGTCGAAGTTTTCCACCAAGATCGAGCGCATGGGGCTGAAGCGAATCAATGACTCCTTCGGCTCGGTCAGGAAACGAAAGTGGTTAACGATCTGCGACTCTTGGGCTTCTGTTGTCATGAGGCGAACGCTATCTAATTCGTTCTGGGCTATTTCCATAGCTTTGGCGAACAGGTTGCTGCACTCGAAGAAATGATTGACCCGTTTCAGGTTTTTACGGGCAAGCCTGTACTCCATGCGCCCTATAGCTGGTGCCGAGAGAACAATGCCGACATTGGCAAATTCTTCGGTTTCGGCAAAAGGCGCGAAGCGCACGATGCTGTAAAGGCAGGTGTATTTCATTGCAGGACGCTCCAGAACTCGTCCGATTGACAGAGCATCAGGTTACTTTCGATTTCTTCGAGCAGAATGTCGAGGCCCGGTTTACCTATGGATTCACACCATTCATCGGGTATGTCCAAGCATAGGTCACGAAACTGCCTAGCAGTGTCGTGCATCCGTTGGCTGTATTCAACTTTGTCGACCAGATCCAGTTGCCATGTCCGATTGCTCGGGCCGAATACATGGCTTTCCGAGAATTTTTGAGCATCCAGCGGCCATTGAAACGCTTGGTTGTGATCGATTAGCTGCAGCTGACTATCGAGGCCGCACATCAGCAAATTGGGGCGGCCGCCCAATGGCCCTAACTGACGATCACCGTTACCTACCCAGTAGTCAAAGACGAAAACGGCTTTTTGCAGGTCGCTCGGAACCTGCAGTGCTTGTGACTACAACAGGTCTGCAGCGTCCGCAACATAGGCCAGGGCATAGCTATCTCCAGGCCCAAGATCGCTGCGTGCTTCTGAGTTGTAGCGCAGTAGGGCAGGGTCAATGTAGATATAGCCATGCTCGGGGATTGGTAAGCCGAATTGAGCGGCCAGGCGAGCGCAGAGCAGTTCGGCAATACGCTCGGAGGGCGGCAACTCCAATCCCTTGGCCACATAGTGTTTGTCATTGCTGGCGCGGCACAGGAAGGGGCGCGTGATGCCACCCTCCAATCGCCGGATGATCTCAACCGCTTCTATGTAGTTAACCGCGGCCATTCCCGGCTCCGTTATAAATTATCTTGCCAGACCATACTGGTCTGCATCCTGCTGCACCATGCCCTGTAGTGATTTTTTAGGGGCGTGGCGTAGATAAGATCCATACGTGAGATTGATAGCGCATTTGGGACACTCTGCTGCGCCAAAATAATCAATTAGTGCTCGGTTGCTCTTGTTTGATGCAAAGGTTTTTTTGTCTCGTCAGCACAGACCGGAACTTTGGAAGCACGAGGAGTTAATTTCGGTGGTGTGTATAAACCCGGGGCATAGCTGACACGTGTGCGGGAGAAGCGGGAACTCGTGAACGAAGGGGTCGATATTTCGATTTACAGAAAGCCCCGATCCGAAAGCACCGGGGCTTTTTGCTGTCTATCAAACGGATTTGTCAGTGTTACGCGTTTCTAGAGTTTAGGGCTCGGAATCCCACGGCTTATTTGCCTCTATTTTTTCGGACTCCGCCGCAGTCTGAGTAGGTCACCGTGTCAGCACCTTCACCACATCATCAATCACCGCTTTACTCATCGCCGTCAGATAGTGTGCAGCCCATGCATGGTGGTCGGTGTCTTTTGTGTAGGCGGCATCCACGGTGAGCGCTTTGGCGAGGAACAGCAGATCGGAAGCCTGGGCCAACGCATCGCTGATCGGGACGCCGGCGCGGACGTTGAACAGCGCTTGATTTGAGCGATAGATAAAAGGGGTGAAACCGATGGTTTTTAGTTCTGAAGGTTCGGACGGATTTGTTTTTGTCATGGTGTAGCTCCTAATTTGAGGGGCTGTCGCATTCGTTTCCAAGCGAATGGGTGACAGCTATGCGCAGGTTGGAAAACCGGGAAATTAGGAAACCGGCACGTCCGAAGACGTCCCGCGCACAGCCGCCATAACTTAAGAGCGCAAGCTAAAAATGCCTTTGCAATCGTGAAGGGGCGCTGTTACGAGTAATTTCGACGGGTTTCCAAGCCCGATCGCTGAATGGGTCAGCGACGTCCGGAGAGTATCCCGTCGAAGAGAAGCGCAACATGGCAGCAAAGCGCCCAAATACAATTTTCGGAGTTTGCCTACAAGGTCTTCGGGCGTCATCCGACTTTGCGACACACGAGGCAAAACTGAATTAAACATCAGGTACGAAAAAGCCGCGCATTGCGCGGCTTTCTTGTTTGGTGGGCCCAGTAGGACTCGAACCTACGACCAAGGGATTATGAGTCCCCTGCTCTAACCAACTGAGCTATAGGCCCTCAGTAGGCCGCGGATTATAGCGACGGTTTCTCGGCTGTGCTATCCGAAAAGTCTGAAATGGCTATACGAAGAAACGTCGCGGCAAATTCTTCCGGTGGCAAGGGCAGGCTGACGATGTAGCCCTGGATCTGTTCACACCCTTCGGTAGCGAGGAATTGCTGCTGCGCGAGGGTTTCGACGCCCTCGGCGATGATGGTGAATTGCATGCTGCGGCCCAGGGCGATAATGGCGCGAACGATGGCAGCGTCGTGGGGGTCATCCGGCAGGCCGCGGACGAAAGACTGGTCGATCTTGAGAATGTCCAGTGGCAGGCGTTTGAGGTAACTCAGGGACGAGTAACCGGTGCCGAAGTCGTCGATCGCCAGTTGCACACCCAGGTGTTTGAGTTGATGCAGCACTGCCAACGCCTCTTCAGCCTGGCTCATGATGAAGTTTTCAGTAATTTCCAGTTGCAGGAAATCGGGTTTGAGGTGGTTGTCCTTGAGCAATTGTTCGATCCGGCCGAGCAGGTTCGGCTGGCGCAATTGAGCGCCCGCGAGGTTGACCGACAGCGGGCCGACGGGTTCGTAAACCTGATTCCACTCGAACATCTGCCGGCAGGCGGTTTCGAGAACCCAATCGCCGATTTGCAGGATCATGCCGTTTTCTTCGGCCAGCGGAATGAAGTGCTCCGGTGGCACATCGCCGAAGGTCGGGTGGCGCCAGCGAATGAGCGCTTCTGCGCCGACCAGGCGATGGTCGAGCAGGCTGATCTTCGGTTGATAATGGAGGTGCAGTTCGTTGCGCTCGATAGCGCGTCGCAGTTCATGCTCCAGTGCCACTCGCTCGCTGGCTTGAGCGGTGAGGTCACGGGTGTAGCTTTCGACCCGGTTGCGACCCTTGGCCTTTGAACGGTACATCGCCGCGTCGGCGTTCTTGACCAGGGTGGCGACGTCGCAGCCGTCCTTGGGATACAGGCTGGTGCCGATACTGGCGCTGATAAAAAACTCATGTTCGCCAGCCTGGAACGGCGCGCCGAAGCAATTGAGCAATTTGGTCGCGATGTTGTCGGCGTCACTGGATTGTTGCAACCCGGGCAGCAGGATGATGAATTCGTCGCCGCCCAGGCGCGCCACGGTGTCGATGTCGCGCAACTGCTCCTTGAGGCGCACGGCAATGCCCTTGAGCAGCAGGTCACCGACCGGGTGACCCAGGCTGTCGTTGATGTGTTTGAAACGGTCCAGGTCCAGGAACAACACCGCGCCCTGGCCGCCGTTTTCCTGTTGGTTGTTGAGCGCAGTCAGCAATCGGCTCTCGAATAACGTGCGATTTGGCAGCCCGGTCAGCGGGTCGTGGTGTGCCTGGTAATCGAGCTTGGCCTGGGCGTGTTTGAGGCTGGAAATGTCCGCGAACACCGCGACAAAATGGGTGACGAATTTGTCTCGGTTGCGCACAGCACTGATGGTCAGCCAGCTCGGATAGAGCTCGCCATTCTTGCGCCGGTTGGAAATTTCACCCTGCCAATGACCTTCGGCCGTCAGTTGATGCCACATGGCGGCATAAAACGCGCTGTCGTGCAGGCCCGAGGCGAGCAGGCGAGGGGTATGGCCCAATGCTTCGCTCTCGCTGTAGCCGGTGATTTCGGTAAACGCACGGTTGACCGCACTGATGTGCTGTTGAGTGTCGGTGATCAATACCCCTTCGGCGGTGCTCTCGAATACCGTGGCGGCCTGTTGCAGCTTCTCCTGCATCAGGTGTCGCTCGGTGATGTCCCGGGCGATGGTCAGCATGCAATCTTCATCGCCGATCGGTAGCGGACGGCTGGACACCTCGCAGAGGCGGATCTGTCCGTCGCTGCGGCGTATATGGCAACTGAAGTCGCGGACGAAACCGTCCCGGTGCAGCAAATCGAGCATCTGTTTGCGCTCGTTAAGATTGACCCAGATGCCCAGCTCGAGGACGGAGCGATCCACGGACATCGCGCTGTTGAAACCGGTAATGCGACTGAAACCCTCGTTGACCTCAATCAGTAAACCGTCGCTCTGCCGTGACAACAGCAAGCCGTCGGGTGAGGCATGGAAGGCCTTGGCGAATTTCTCTTCGGAGGTTTGCAGTTGTTGCTGGGTTTCCTTGAGCTGGCTGATGTCCCGTACGACGACTACCAAGGCCGCGGTCGTATCGAGGTCGAAAGGCTCGGCGGAAATCAGTCCGGTAAACACTTGGCCATTGTTGCGGCGAAAGGGCATCTCCAGGTTGCGGATGCTGCCGGCCTGCAACCGTTGCAACAAGCCCGGCCCGACGCCGGGTATGCCCCAGATGTTCAGGTCGGTGGCTGTCTGGCCGATGACGTCTTCGGCCTTGAGACCGATCTGTTCCTCGAACGCTTCGTTGACCTCCAGCAGGCAGCCGTCGGAGAGTCGTGCGATGACTAGTATGTCCGGGCATTGCTGGAACACCGAGGCGAACTTCTGTTCTGACAGACGCAACGCCTCTTCGGTGCGCTTGGCGTCGCTGATGTCGATCATCAGCCCGCGCATCACCGGTTCATGGCCGTGCTCGATCAGGCTGACGATATCGCGCACCCAAATGCAACGGCCATCGGCGGTGATGACCCGGTAATCGTGGCTGTGATCGCGCCCGGCCAGTACTTCGTGATCACAGAAGGTCTGGGCGCGAGTCAGGTCGGCCGGGTGGATAATGTTGCGCCAGAAGCCCGGAATCAGCCAATGAGACAAGGGGTAACCGAGCAGATCCTCGGCATGGGGGGACACATAGCTGTAGGTGAAATCGCTGATCCGCGCTTCCCAGGCGATGGCCGAAAGGCTCTCCACCAGCCCGCGGTAATGGTATTCACTGCTGCGCAGTTCTTGTTCCAGGTCGACCCGGCGGGCAATTTCTGAACTCAGCCGGCGGTTGATCCGGATAACCATCGCCAGCACGATGATCAGCAGCAGCATTCCCGGTAGACCGTAAACCAGCAGATCGTTCCAGAATGTTCGATGATCGAGGACGTTGCCGACCCAGTGCTCCTGAATTTCACTGATTTCGTTCGGGGACATGTCCGCCAGGACTTTATCCAGAATGCCGACCAGTACCTTGTTGTTCCTGGGCACGCCCATCGCCAATTGATAGCGATAGGGGGTTTCACCGCTGACGTAGAGCCCGTCGAGCTTGAGCTGACGCAGGCTCCAGACGCTGGAGGCGAGATCGCCGACCACCGCATCCACTTCATCGATAGCCAACGCTTGCAGCGCTGAGCTGACGTTGGGCATCGCTACCAGATTGAGGTCGGGATTGTGGGTGCGCAACAGCTCGTGGGGTGCGTAGTTTTCCACCACGGCGACTTTCAGGCCGTACAAATCTTTGAGTTTGCGTGGCTGGGGGCCTCCGATATGGGCAAGGATGACAATCGGAAAGTCCAGGTAGGGTCGGGTGAATGAGAGGTAAGTCTGGCGCTCCGGGGTCGACATGATGCCGGGCAACAGGTCCAGCTTGGCTTGTTTGGCCTGCTCCAGGACGGCGGTCCAGCTGACGGGTTCGATGGGCGTGAGCTTGATGGCCAGGGTTTGACGGATCCGGTCGATATAGTCTGCTGCAAGGCCCTGATAGCGGCCCTGATCGTCGCGAAACTCGAAGGGTGGCCATGACGCATCGACACCCAGACGCAAGTTCGGGTGAGCCGCCAGCCAGCTACGTTCTTCGTCGGTCAGAGTCAGCGCGCCAGCCGTTGCGGTCCAGGTCAACAGCGACAGCAAAAAAAGCACGGTCGGCAGTCTGGGCATAACGGTCTCGTTATGGCTCGGGGAATGTTTCGAGTGTAGACGGGCAATTCGGAGGGGGGGAGGTACGGGGGATTTAATCTGTATAAAAGCAAAACCCCCGGCCTGCGCCGGGGGTTTTGTTATTACTCGTCGAGGAAGGAGCGCAAATGCTCGCTTCTCGTCGGGTGGCGCAGCTTGCGCAGCGCCTTGGCTTCGATCTGACGAATCCGTTCACGGGTCACGTCGAACTGCTTACCAACCTCCTCGAGGGTGTGGTCGGTATTCATGTCGATACCGAAGCGCATGCGTAGAACCTTGGCTTCACGGGCAGTGAGGCCGGACAGAACTTCGCGAGTCGCTTCTTTAAGGCTCTCAACAGTGGCGACATCGATTGGCGACTGCATGGTCGAGTCTTCGATGAAGTCACCCAAATGGGAGTCTTCGTCATCACCGATCGGGGTTTCCATGGAGATCGGCTCTTTAGCGATCTTCAATACCTTGCGGATCTTGTCCTCAGGCATTTCCATGCGTTCGCCCAGCTCTTCCGGGGTCGGTTCGCGACCCATTTCCTGCAACATCTGGCGGGAAATGCGGTTGAGCTTGTTGATCGTCTCGATCATGTGCACCGGAATACGGATGGTGCGGGCCTGGTCGGCGATCGAGCGAGTGATCGCCTGACGGATCCACCAGGTGGCATAAGTCGAGAATTTGTAGCCGCGGCGGTATTCGAATTTATCTACCGCTTTCATCAAGCCGATGTTGCCTTCCTGGATCAGATCGAGGAATTGCAGGCCACGGTTGGTGTACTTCTTGGCGATGGAGATCACCAGACGCAAGTTCGCTTCAACCATCTCTTTCTTCGCGCGGCGGGCCTTGGCCTCACCGATCGACATGCGACGGTTGATGTCCTTGATCTCGGCGATCGTCAAACCGGTTTCGGTTTGCAGCGCGGTCAGCTTCTGCTGGCAACGAATGATGTCCGGTTGCAGACGACCAATGGCTTCAGCGTATTTGCTTTTGCCTTTGGCCAGTGCATCGGTCCAGCTTTCGTCGACTTCGTTGCCCGGGAACTGGCGCAGGAAGTCGGCACGCGGCATGCGGGCATCACGAACGCAAAGTTGCATGATCGCGCGCTCTTGCTGACGCAGACGATCCAGGGCACTGCGAACACGCTCGACCAGGCCTTCGAATTGCTTCGGAACCAGTTTGATCGGCATGAACAGCTCAGCCAGAAGCACCAGCTCGGCAATTGCCAGCTTGTTGCCACGACCGTGCTTTTTCAGCGCCTTGCGGGTGATTTCCATCTGATCGGAGACAGCGCCAAAGCGCTGAGCTGCGATGACCGGATCCGGACCGCTTTCGGCTTCTTCTTCGTCGTCGGTGCTGGCTTCAGCATCGTCGTCGTCGGTGTCGTCGTCCGCTTTCACGGCTTTCGGGTCGACAGGCGGCGGCACTTCTGCAGCAGGCGGCGCAATGCCGTCGTCCGGGTCGATATAACCGCTCAGGACGTCGGACAGGCGGCCACCTTCGGTGGTGACGCGAGTGTATTCGGAGAGAATATGGTCAACCGTGCCAGGGAAGTGCGCAATTGCGCCCATCACTTCGCGGATGCCCTCTTCAATACGTTTGGCGATTTCGATTTCGCCTTCACGTGTGAGGAGCTCTACCGTACCCATTTCACGCATGTACATGCGCACTGGGTCGGTGGTGCGACCAATGTCGGTCTCGACCGCTGCCAACGCAGCTGCTGCCTCTTCGGCCGCGGCTTCGTCGGTATCGGCGTCGGCCAGCATAAGGGAATCCTTATCTGGCGCAACCTCGAATACGTTGATCCCCATGTCATTGATCATGCGGATGATGTCTTCCACCTGTTCCGGATCTGAAATATCCTCCGGCAGGTGGTCGTTGACCTCCGCGTAAGTCAGGTAACCCTGCTCACGACCAAGTGTGATCAACTCTTTGATACGAGACTGCTGTTGCGCTTTTCCGGACATAACACCCTATCCACTGAAGGTCTTGGCGGGCAAAAAACAAGCCGAGGATTATACCTGAGCTATGACCTCACGCGCCAGTTGAGGTCGGGCTTGTTGCGGAAACATTGCGACTTAATAGGTCGCGCAGTTGATTTTTCTCTTCGGCACTCAGTTCACTTTGACGTGCTTTCCTGAGAAGTTGTTCCAGGTTTCGCTCGCGTTGGCGGGCTGACAAGCTAGTAATGGTGTCGAAAAACTGTTGTTCAAGGTTATCTCCGTCAATCAGCCATTCCTTTTCCGCCAGCGCCTTGAGCAAACGTCCTTGCTCCGTTCCGTGCCAGCGTGCAATCAACTGAAATGAGTTTAGCTTGGGATTCTTCTGCACGGCTTCGAGTAGGGCCACCAGTAATTGCGTGTTGGTGTGATCCTCGGCAGCAAAGTGCCCGGCATCCTCGACTTTCTCGGCCAGTTGCGGGTGATGCAATAGCGTGCGCAAGGCGGCCAGGGTCGGCGGCTCTACAGCGGCCGGCACCCGTGGCGCGCGGGGTTGATCGTGATCACCGCCGCGTTTGCCGTTTTTGTCCCACGGTTTTTTGTCCCATTTTTTGCCGCCGGCGCCGGGTTTCTTCGGCGTCCATTCCTGCTGCGGCACATACATCTCTTGTGTCTGCGGCTGATGGTAGTCGCTGTAGTCCGGCATGGCGTCGTAATCGATGCCCGGGTCGTACGCCGGTGGTGCTTCCTGGGGGGCGCTTTGTACCAGTTGGCTCACGGCTTCACCGCTAAGCCCGGTAATTTCGGTCAGGCGCTGACGCATCAGGATGCGCAGGTTCGCCCCCGGGACTTTGTCGATCAACGGCGCGGCGAGGGTGGCCATGTGGGCCTTGCCTTCGAGCGAGCGAGGGTCCGATTCCTCGGTCAGCTGTTGAAAAAAATAATCCGCTAATGGTTGGGCATGCTGATTGATCCGTGCGCGGAAGGCATCAGTGCCTTCGGAGCGGACCAGCGTGTCCGGGTCTTCGCCTTCGGGCAGAAACAGAAAGCGTGCGCGCCGTCCGTCCTGCAGGCTCGGCAGCGCTGCCTCCAATGCCCGCCAGGCGGCATTTCGACCTGCCTGGTCGCCGTCGAAACAGAACAGCACGTTGGGCACGACGCGAAACAGGCGTTTCAAGTGCTCTTCGCTGGTGGCGGTGCCCAGGGTCGCGACAGCATTGCGCAGGCCTTGCTGGGCGAGGGCGATAACATCCATGTAGCCTTCGACGACGATGATTTCGTCGAGGTTGCGGTTGTTCTTGCGTGCTTCATAAAGGCCGTAGAGTTCCTGGCCCTTATGGAATACCGGGGTTTCCGGTGAGTTCAGGTATTTCGGCTTGTCGTCGCCCAATACCCGGCCGCCGAAGGCGATGATTCGCCCGCGGCTGTCGCGGATCGGGAACATCACGCGATCGCGGAAGCGGTCATAGCGTTTGCCGGTTTCGGCGTTCTCGATCAGCAGGCCAGCATCGATCATGGCTTTCTGTTGCAGGGTGTCGCTGCTCAAGTGCTTGAACAGATTGTCCCAGCCAGGCGGGGCAAAGCCGAGGCCGAAGTCTCGGGCGATTTCGCCGGTCAGTCCGCGGCCTTTCAGGTAATCCACAGCTGCTTTTCGCGATGGATGGCTTTTCAGTGCCTGACGGTAAAAGTCGGCGGCGGCGGTGAGTAGCGGGTAGAGCGGCGAATCGGTCGGCTGCCGCGGTTTGTGCGGCCGTCCGCTTTCTTCGCGGGGGATTTCCATGCCGGCGGCTTTGGCCAGTTCTTCGACAGCCTGGACGAAATCCAGATTGTCGTGGTCCATCATGAAGCCGAGGGCGTTGCCGCCAGCGCCGCAGCCAAAGCAATAATAAAACTGCTTGTCGGGACTGACGCTGAAGGAGGGGGTTTTCTCTTTGTGAAACGGGCAGCAGGCGGTGTAGTTCTTGCCAGCCTTTTTCATTTGCAGGCGCGAGCTGACCACATCGACGATGTCGGTGCGGTTCAGAAGGTCGTCAATGAAGCTCTGGGGAATTAGCCCGGCCATGGCGTTCTCGTCATCTGCGCTGCAATGGATCCGAAACGAAGAGCGGCTGAGCGCGGGTCGTTGTTTGAGGCGCGCAAAATGTGCGGCTCGACCAGTGTCGTCTGCGTAATCGCTGTCGGGAAGTGTATCTGCCGAAAATCCACTGACGTTAGTACCAATCAGTATTCGACTATTTGAAAGTGTTGCGCTGAAATCCGCTGCGGCCTGTCGATGGCCTCGGATAGCTCATAAGCTGGCACGCAAGAAGGCGCCTTGGGCTGATCGTCGTGAGAGGAATCAGTGGGTGTGCTCGTCAGTAGCCTTGGAAGGCTCGTCAGAAAAGACGTGCACCGCTGGCAAAAGAGCCAGGTCTGACGCTGTGAAGCAGATTTGTCTCGGTCGCGTGTGCGGCTTTGACGGTGAAGCATCAAGCGTTATCCGCAAATGCCATTAGCCCGGCTGAGGGCCGGGCTTGGCAGAAGCTTGCTACGAACGTCTGTGTATTAGTACAGACGAACGGCGCGGCGCTGTTCGCGCTGAACTTTCTTGGCGTGACGCTTAACAGCGGCTGCTGCTTTGCGCTTACGCTCAGAAGTAGGCTTCTCGTAGAATTCGCGGCTACGAACTTCAGCCAGTACACCGGCTTTTTCGCAGGAGCGCTTGAAACGACGCAGAGCTACGTCGAAGGGTTCGTTCTCTTTTACTTTGACGGCTGGCATCCAGAGCTACCTTCATTCATTACCGGGGTCAACATCCTCGTGGCAAAAGAGCACTTGAAGACGTCGGTTTTTAAGGGTTGCGGATGTTAACCCCTCATCGCTCGGAATGCAAAGCCTCTGATCGAAAACCGCTAGTCGGGGCATCACATGGCGACTATTATGCGCGCCTTCGAATTCAGCCTAAACAAGGCGCAAACCCATGCTAGTACTGGGATTAGAAACCTCCTGCGACGAAACTGGTGTCGCATTATATGACAGTGAACGCGGCCTGCTGGCCGACGCGCTGTTCAGCCAGATCGACCTGCACCGCGCCTATGGCGGGGTCGTGCCGGAGCTGGCCTCACGTGACCACGTCAAACGCATGCTGCCCTTGATTCGTCAGGTGTTGGCCGAAGCTGACTGTGTGCCGACCGAGATCGACGCCATCGCTTATACCGCGGGTCCTGGCCTGGTCGGTGCCTTGTTGGTGGGCGCTTCCTGTGCTCAGGCACTGGCCTTCGCCTGGGGTATTCCGGCGCTGGGTGTGCACCACATGGAGGGTCACCTGCTGGCGCCGATGCTGGAGTCGCAACCACCGGAATTTCCGTTCGTCGCTTTGTTGGTGTCTGGCGGTCATACGCAGCTGGTTCAGGTCGACGGGATCGGCCAATACACGCTCCTGGGCGAGACCCTCGACGATGCCGCCGGTGAAGCTTTTGACAAGACCGCGAAGATGATGGGCCTCAATTATCCGGGTGGCCCGGAAATCGCTCGGCTGGCGGAGCAAGGGATTGCAGGACGTTTCACTTTCCCGCGTCCGATGTGCGACCGCCCGGGCCTGGCTTTCAGTTTCAGTGGCTTGAAAACCTTCGCCCTGAACACCTGGCAGCAGAGCGTCAGCGCCGGGGACGACAGCGAGCAAGCCCGTTGCGACATCTCGCTGGCGTTCCAGCAGGCCGTGGTGGAGACTTTGACTATCAAGTGCAAGCGTGCCCTGAAGCAGGCCGGTATGAAGCGTCTGGTGATCGCTGGCGGCGTTAGCGCCAACAAGGCGCTGCGTGCCTCGCTGGAGAAGATGCTTGGCGACATGAAGGGCGATGTTTTTTATGCGCGTCCGGAGTTCTGCACCGACAACGGCGCGATGATTGCCTTTGCCGGCTGCCAGCGCTTGCAGGCCGGTCAGCACGAAAGCCTGGCGATCAGCGTGCAGGCGCGTTGGCCGATGGAGCAATTGTCGGCGCTGTGATGAGCAGCGCTCATGCCCGGTATTTAAAAATGCCGTTCGCGCCCGGCAAACAGGTCGCGTAGATTGCCCCGATGACGCCAGACGATCAGTCCCGTGAGTGCGCTCATGGGCAGCAGTGCCGCCGGTTCTTGCCAGGCCAATAGCGGCAGGGTCAGCGGTGTAGCGATCAAGGCCGCCAGTGAGCTGGTGCGAGTCAGGTAGAACGTCAGCAGCCAGGCGCAGACCGCCAGCAGTGCGGCGGGCGGGTAGAGGCCCAGCAGCATGCCGGCAGAGGTGGCGACACCCTTGCCGCCGCGGAAGCGAAAGTACAACGGGAACAGGTGACCGATGACGGCACAGACGCCGATCCAGGCCTGTTCTTGAAGCGAAAGGCCCGCAACGCCGGCGATCAGTACGGGTAGCAGACCTTTGAAGAGGTCACCGATCAAGGTCAGGACGGCGAGTTTTTTTCCGGCCAGGCGCAACATGTTGGTGGCGCCGGCATTGCCCGAGCCACTCATTCGCGGATCGGGGTTACCGGTCAGGCGGCTGAGCAAAATGGCGAAGGACAGAGAGCCGAGCAGGTAGGCGAGGGTCGCCAGTAACCAAAACATGCTAACTATTCCGGGCGAGGACGCCCTGATTCTAACGGCGCATTGCGCCCTTGTCGTGCAGCGGAGAAAAGTGCTTGGACAGAGTGTTTATCGAGGGCCTGGAAGTCGACACCGTGATTGGTGCCTACGACTGGGAGCGAGGCATCCGACAGTGCTTGCGTCTTGACCTGAGTTTCGCTTGGGATAATCGCCCGGCCGCCGCCGGCGATGACCTGACGCTGGCGCTCGATTACGCCAGTGTGTCGTCGCGTATCCAGGCCTTTGCCGAGCAGGCGCAGTTCCAGCTGGTCGAGACGTTCGCCGAGCGTCTGACAGAAGTCCTGATGAGCGAATTCAACATCACCTGGATGCGCCTCAAGCTGACCAAGCCAGGCGCCATCCCGGCTGCCACGGGTGGTGTGGGCGTGGAGATCGAGCGCGGATGTCGCTGACTCAGGTGTTTCTCGGGCTCGGTAGCAATATTGAGCGCGAATCCCATTTGCAGGCTGGCCTGGAAGCCTTGGCCGGTTTCCTGGTGGATATACGCTGCTCGGCGGTGTTCGAAAGCCAGCCGGTGGGGATCAAGAGCGGGCCATTCTTCAATTTTGTGGTGTCGGCTTTTACCGATTTGCCGCTGATGGAGCTGGATCGCCGGCTGAAATTCATTGAGGCGGACAACGGCCGTTATGCGCCGGATCGCAAGGGTTTGCCGCTGGATATCGACGTGCTGCTGTTCGGCGATCTGGTGGGCAACTTTGATGGCTTGATCCTGCCGCGGGCAGAAATTCTGAAAAATGCCTTTGTGCTGTGGCCGTTGTCGCTGATTGCGCCAGATCGCGTGCATCCGGGGGTAGGCAAGAGCTTTGCGACGTTGTGGCGTGAGGCGCAGATTGATCAGGTGTTGGCGCCGGTAGCGTTTGAGTGGCGCGGCGAACAGCTGACCCCATCGAATTTGTTGTGAGGCGAAAGAAGCCTTCGCGAGCAAGCCCGCTCCCACAGGGATTACATAGAGCCTGTGGGAGTGGGCTTGCTCGCGAAGCTTTTCAGGCGGATGCCGCGTCTTTGTAAGCCTTCAACGCCTTGAGCCGCTCTCGCTTGATCGCCTCACCCAATTCCGGTCCTTTGAATCCCTTCTCCAGCAACGGCTGAACCGCCACGGTCCGAGCAGCATTCGCCGCGCCGCGCAAATAATCAGCCTGTGGATAACTTCGCTGCTCCAGCCCTTTACGTCCTCGGGCGTCCATCTCGCACGCCGCAATAAATTCCTCGAACCGCTGCGGCCGACGGTAAACGTCAAAACTCTGCAGCAACTCCAGCAAAGTCGAAGGCTTCAGCTCCAGGGCGCGATGGCCGTGGGTGTGATATTCGCCCACCAGCAGCGCCAGTTCCTGACAGTCCTTCGGCGCCTTGAAGCGTTCGTTGACCGCTTTGATCAGCTTCAAGCCCTTGTGCTCATGAGCAATGTGTCGCGGCCACTCTTCCTCGGGTGTCAGTCCCTTGCCGAGGTCGTGCAGCAGGCAGGCCCAACGCACGGTAAGTGGTTGTTTGTGCCGCGCCGCTTGCTCCAGCACGCTCAAAGTGTGCACGCCTGTGTCAATTTCAGGGTGGTGGGCTTCCGGTTGCGGTACGCCGAACAGGGCATCGACTTCCGGCATCAATACCTTGAGAGCGCCACACTCGCGCAGCACTTCGATGAACACCCGTGGCTGATCTTCCATCAGGGCGCGGGAGATTTCCTTCCAGCTGCGTTCGGCGGTCAAGGCTTCCAGTTCGCCTGACTCGCTGAGTTGGCGCATCAGTTCCAGTGTCTCCGGCGCCACGGTGAAACCGAGCCCCGCGTAACGAGCTGCGAAGCGGGCAACGCGCAGAGCTCTGAGCGGATCTTCGGCAAACGCGGGGGAAACGTGACGAAGCAAGCGCGCCTCAAGATCACGCTGACCGTGGTAAGGATCGGTCAGGTTCTGCTGATCGTCTTCGGCCATGGCATTGATGGTCAGGTCACGACGGATCAGGTCTTCTTCGAGGGTGACTTCGGGGCTGGCGTGAAAGGTAAAGCCGCCGTAACCGCGTCCGCTTTTGCGCTCGGTCCGGGCGAGGGCGTATTCCTCACCGCTTTTGGGGTGAAGAAACACCGGGAAATCCGCACCCACCGGGCGAAAGCCCTTGGCGAGCATTTCTTCAGTGGTGGCGCCAACCACAACCCAGTCGATGTCGGTGACGGGCTGGCCCAGCAGGCGATCGCGTACCGCACCGCCGACTTTATAAATCTGCATAAAAAACCTCCGTTAGCTCGACAGAATAACCTTTGCGTCGAACTTCCGGAGGCCGAAACGGGATCAAAGATGGATAACGGCCAGGTCAAGTCGCCCGTAATCACCTTCAGCGTGCTCGCCTCTGGGCGGAACGTGGTGGGTTTTCATCACCTGGTCGCCTTGCAGGGTTTCCAGATGAATATCGAAGCCCCAGAGACGGTGCAGGTGTTTGAGCACTTCCTCGGTGGACTCGCCTAGCGGTTTGCGGTCGTGTTGCTGGTGACGCAAGGTCAGCGAGCGGTCACCACGCCGGTCGATGCTGTAAATCTGCACGTTGGGTTCACGATTGCCGAGGTTGTACTGCGCCGCCAGGGTTTCACGGATGATGCGGTAGCCACCTTCGTCATGAATGGCCGGGACCAGCAGATCCTCCTTCTGGTCGTCATCAAGAATGCTGAACAACTTCAGGTCACGAATCACCTGGGGGGACAGGTACTGCAGAATGAAGCTTTCATCCTTGAAGCTGCTCATGGCGAACTTGATGCTCGACAGCCAGTCGGTGCCGGCAATCTCAGGGAACCAGCGGTAGTCCTCTTCGGTAGGGTGTTCACACATGCGGCGAATATCCCGGTACATGGCAAAACCCAGGGTGTAGGGGTTGATGCCGTTGTAGTAGGGGCTGTCGAAGCCGGGTTGGTAGACCACGCTGGTGTGGGACGTCAAAAACTCCATCATGAAGCCGTCTGTCACCAGGCCTTCGTCATACAGGTCGTTCATCAGGGTGTAATGCCAGAACGTGGCCCAGCCCTCGTTCATCACCTGAGTCTGACGTTGCGGGTAGAAATACTGAGCGATCTTACGCACGATCCGTACGATTTCCCGCTGCCATGGCTCCAGCAGTGGTGCGTGTTTTTCGATGAAGTAGAGGATATTTTCCTGAGGTTCGGCGGGGAAGCGCGCGTTGTCCTTGTCGCTGTACTTGTCCGCACCTTTTGGAATGGTCCGCCACAGATCGTTGATCTGTTTCTGCAGATGCTCTTCACGGTCCTTTTGCCGACGACGTTCTTCTTCGGCGGAAATCGGATAGGGGCGTTTGTAGCGATCGACCCCGTAGTTCATCAGGGCGTGGCAGGAATCCAGCAGGTCCTCGACTGCGTCGATACCGTGGCGCTCTTCGCACTGCATGATGTATTGCTTGGCGAAGACCAGGTAATCGATGATCGAACTGGCATCAGTCCAGGTGCGGAACAGGTAGTTGCCTTTGAAAAAGCTGTTATGCCCGTAGCAGGCATGGGCGACGACCAAAGCCTGCATACAGATGGTGTTTTCTTCCATCAAATAGGCGATGCACGGGTCCGAGTTGATCACGATTTCGTACGCCAGCCCCATCTGGCCGCGACTGTAGGATTTCTCGGTGCTGAGGAAGTGTTTGCCGTAGGACCAATGGTGATAACCCAGCGGCATGCCGACGGAGGCGTAGGCGTCCATCATTTGCTCGGCGGTGATCACTTCAATCTGGTTAGGGTAAGTATCGAGCGCGTAGCGAGCCGCCAGACGACTGATTTCTTTGTCGTAGGCCTGAATCAGCTCGAACGTCCATTCGGAGCCGGTGGATATGGGTTGGCGCTTCTGCTCTTTGGCGGTCATGTCACTAACCTGCGCTGGAAGAGTTCACGGAAGACCGGATAGATATCCCCGGCCGAGACCAGTTGTTGCTGGGCAAAAGTGTCAGAAAAGGCTTCGGCGATGCGTTCGTACTCGAACCAAAGGGCCTGATGTTCGCGCGGGGTGATCTCAACGTAAGTGTAGTACTGCACGAACGGCATGATCTGGTTGATCAGAATGTCGCGGCAGATTGGCGAGTCGTCGTTCCAGTTGTCGCCGTCGGAGGCCTGGGCGGCATAGATATTCCACTCATTGCTCGGATAGCGTTCGGCCATGATCTCCTGCATCAGTTTCAAGGCGCTGGAAACGATGGTACCGCCGGTTTCGCGAGAATAGAAAAACTCCTCTTCGTCCACTTCCCGGGCACTGGTGTGGTGGCGGATGAACACGACGTCGATCTTGTCGTAGTTACGCTTGAGGAACAGGTACAGCAGGATAAAGAAACGCTTGGCGATGTCCTTGGTCGCTTGGGTCATGGAGCCGGACACGTCCATCAGGCAGAACATTACCGCCTTGGAACTGGGGTTGGGTTGCTTGATGAGCAGGTTGTACTTGAGGTCGAAGGTATCGAGGAACGGTACGCGATGAATGCGCGCACTGAGTTTTTCGATTTCTGCTTCAACTTTCTGAATATCGCCGAAATTGTCTGGCTCATCACGCTTGAGTCGCAGCAGTTCTTCTTTGGCTTCGCGCAGTTTTGCCCGGCTGCTGCCAGACAGGGCGATTCGCCGTGCATGGGCCGAGCGCAGGGTGCGGATGATGTTGATCCGCGACGGATTGCCCTCGTTACTGATCCCGGCACGAACGGTCTTGAAGGTGTCGGTGCCGGTCAGGTTGCGCTTGACCAGGTTCGGTAGTTCAAGGTCCTCGAACATGAATTCGAGGAATTCCTCCTGGGTGATCTGGAAGACAAACTCGTCCATCCCTTCGCCCGAGTTGCCGGCCTTGCCGGGGCCTCTGCCACCGCCACCTCCGGGCGGGCGGGCAATGTGCTCACCGCTGGTGAATTCCTTGTTGCCCGGGTGTACGACGGTCTGCTTGCCACCGCGACCGTGGTGAAGCACCGGCTCGTCAATGTCGCGGCCGGGGATGCTGATCTGTTCGCCGTGTTCCATATCGGTAATGGAGCGCCGGCTGACCGCCTCTTCGACAGCCTTTTTGATGTGATCACGGTAACGCCGCAGAAACCGCTGACGGTTCACCGTGCTCTTGTTCTTGCCATTGAGACGTCGGTCGATCACATAGCTCATGACTGCTCCTTAGAAGCTGTCCTGAAAGGGGCGAGCGGTTATGCAGCATCGACGGTGCCAAGGGATGTTCACGCTCCCCCAAGCGCTTTTGGACGCTGACTGAACCTCGCTACCGACTTTCGAACACCTCCCAGAGGTCTGTGTAACAGAAAATGCGTACACAGGCCTCTGGCTGACGACAACCGGTCTGACCGGCAGCGGGTTATTGTGATTTTCTGACCCGCAGGTACCACTCGGACAGCAGTCGTACCTGTTTGTCGGTGTAGCCCCGCTCGACCATCCGTGTGACGAAGTCGTTGTGCTTCTGCTGGTCCTCTTTGCTGGCCTTGGCGTTGAAGCTGATGACCGGCAGGAGGTCCTCGGTGTTGGAGAACATTTTCTTCTCGATGACCACCCGCAGTTTTTCGTAGCTGAGCCAGGTCGGATTCTTGCCGTTGTTATTGGCCCGGGCGCGCAGTACGAAGTTGACGATTTCGTTGCGGAAATCCTTCGGATTGCTGATGCCGGCCGGTTTTTCGATTTTCTCCAGTTCTTCGTTCAGCGCTACGCGGTTGAGGATCTCGCCGGTTTCCGGGTCGCGGTATTCCTGGTCCTGGATCCAGAAGTCGGCGTACAGCACATAGCGATCGAAGATGTTCTGGCCATACTCGCTGTAAGACTCGAGGTAGGCGGTCTGGATCTCCTTGCCGATGAATTCGATATAACGCGGTGCCAGGTACTCCTTGAGGAAGCGCAGATAGCGTTCGCGGGTTTCCGCCTGGAATTGTTCCTGTTCGATCTGTTGTTCCAGCACGTACAGCAAGTGCACCGGGTTGGCGGCGATTTCGTGCGGATCAAAGTTGAACACTTTCGACAGGATCTTGAACGCGAAGCGAGTCGAGAGGCCATTCATGCCTTCGTCGACACCCGCGTTGTCGCGGTATTCCTGGATCGACTTGGCCTTCGGATCGGTGTCCTTGAGGTTTTCGCCGTCATACACGCGCATCTTGGAGTAGATGTTGGAGTTCTCAGGCTCTTTCAGTCGCGAGAGTACGGTGAACTGGGCAAGCATCTTCAGGGTGTCAGGCGCGCAGTGAGCCTTGGCCAGGGAACTGTTGAACAAGAGCTTGTCGTAGATCTTCACTTCGTCGCTGACCCGCAGGCAATACGGCACTTTGACGATGTAGATCCGGTCGATGAAGGCTTCGTTGTTTTTGTTGTTGCGGAAGGTGTGCCATTCAGATTCGTTGGAGTGGGCCAGCAGGATCCCGGTAAACGGAATGGCCCCCAGACCTTCGGTACTGTTGTAGTTGCCTTCCTGTGTGGCGGTCAGCAGTGGGTGCAGCACCTTGATCGGTGCCTTGAACATTTCGACGAATTCCATCAGGCCCTGGTTTGCCCGGCACAGTGCGCCCGAGTAGCTGTAGGCGTCGGCATCGTTCTGCGGGAACTCTTCCAGTTTGCGGATATCGACCTTGCCCACCAGTGCCGAGATGTCCTGGTTGTTTTCATCTCCCGGCTCGGTTTTGGCCACTGCGATCTGGTTGAGGATCGACGGATACAGCTTCACCACACGGAACTGGCTGATGTCGCCGCCGAATTCGGCGAGGCGTTTGGTCGCCCACGGCGACATGATGGTGTTGAGATAGCGCCGTGGAATGCCGAAGTCTTCCTCGAGGATCGCGCCATCTTCAGTGGCGTTGAACAGACCCAGAGGCGATTCGAATACCGGCGAGCCCTTGATCGCATAGAAGGGCACTTTTTCGATCAGCTGTTTCAGCTTCTCGGCCAGGGATGATTTACCGCCACCCACAGGGCCGAGCAGATAGAGAATCTGTTTCTTCTCTTCCAGGCCCTGAGCGGCATGGCGGAAATACGACACGATCTGGTCAATGCATTCTTCCATCCCGTGGAAGTCTTCAAAGGCCGGATAGCGGCGGATTACCTTGTTGGAAAAGATTCGCGACAGCCTCGAGTTGGCCGAGGTGTCGAGGAGCTCCGGTTCGCCGATGGCCAGTAACAGACGCTCGGCGGCGGAGGCGTAGGCGCTGCGGTCGCTTTTGCACAGTTCAAGATACTCTTGCAGCGAGAGTTCTTCCTGGCGTGTGGACTCGAAGCGTTGTTGGAAGTGGCTAAAGATACTCATGACGTCACCTCGCTCGATACGTGGAGCCGACGCCGGATCATTCAGTCGATGCTGGCAGCGACCGAATATGCAGTCGCTGTTTACCCCCCAGAACTCTTTCGAAGCTGACGACCCCGAAAGCTACTCCCGATGACCCGCGCGCCGGTGTACCGGCTCTCCCCTGTTTTGGATGGCCTGCGCTTAAGGATAGTTGCTTATTCGACAGGTAAAGGCGAGATACGTAATTAGTTGTGGCAGACCGTTCGTCTGCCACCGCGCGAGCCCACGGGGACCGGGGCTTGCGCGTTACAAAAAAATTATTCGGAAGTGCCTTGCGCCGTTTCCGAAGGATAAGTCGTACGCCACAGCTCAAAGCCACCATCCATGCTGTAGACGTCGGAGAAGCCCTGGCTAATGAGGTACGCAGCGGCGCTCTGACTGGAATTGCCGTGGTAGCAGACCACCACTGTCGGTGCGTCGAGGTCGGCAGCGCGGATGAAATCCGAGATGGAGTGGTTATCCAGATGCTTCGAGCCGGCGATGTGCAGTGCGGCAAAGGTTGCCGGGTCGCGAACATCGACCACCACCGCGCCTTGTTCGCGCAGGGCCTGGGCCTGTTCCGGGGGGATACGTTTGAATTCGCTCATGGCGGGCTCCTGTGGCTCGGCTGAAAGCGCAGTCTAGCGCGGGGCGCTTGCTGACGATGGTTCGGGGATAAGTGTGGCGACTGGCGGCAGGGCAAGGCCATGCTCGTCGCATTTGCAAGACAGGCGTTCACCGCTGTCGACATTCATGAGGGTCAGGGCGCCACCCCAGACACAACCGGTGTCGAGGGCCGAGATGCCTGGCTCATTGCATCGGCCTTCCAGAGCAGCCCAGTGGCCGAAGATGATCTTCAGGCCCCTGGTCTTGCGCTCTTTGTGCTCAAACCAGGGTTTGTAACCCGGTGGCGCATTGTCGAGGCCTTCCTTGCTTTTGAGGTCAAGCTTGCCCTCGGCAGTACAAAACCGCATGCGGGTGAAATAGTTGGTGATCACCCGCAGGCGTGTCACGCCTTTGAGGTCGTTGTCCCATTTCGCCGGATCGTTGCCGTACATGCCATCGAGGTAGGGCGGCAACAGGTTGTCATCGCGCAATGCCGTCTCGACTTCGGCGGCATACTTCAAGGCCTTGCGCAGCGACCACTGGGGCGGAATGCCGGCATGTACCAGGGCGACATTGCGTTGTTCGTCGTAGTGCATGAGCTTTTGCTGACGCAGCCACTCCAGCAGTTCCGCGCAATCGGGCGCGGCGAGAATCTCGAGCAGGGTGTCGGACTTCTTCAGGCGTTCGATGTTTTTTCCGGCAGCCAGCAAGTGCAGGTCGTGGTTGCCGAGCACGCATACCAGCGATTCGCGGATGCTATAGAGGAAGCGCAAGGTGTCCAGGGACTGCGGGCCACGGTTGACCAGATCGCCGACCAGCCACAGACGATCCCGTGTCGGGTCGAAGGCGACTTGCCTGAGCAGGCATTGCAATGCTTGAAGGCAGCCTTGCAGATCGCCGACGGCGTACGTTGCCATCAGTGCAGGGCTCCGGGCACCGCCAGGCGGAATGGGGCGATGATGGCGTCGAAGTGTTTGCCGTCGTCGGCAACCATTTCATAAGTGCCCTGCATTGTGCCGACCTTGGAGGTCATGACGGTGCCGCTGCTGTAGGTGTGGCTTTCGCCGACGTCGATCAACGGTTGCTGGCCAACAACACCGGCTCCGCGAACCTCTTCGACATGCCCGTCACCGTCGGTGATCACCCAGTGCCGCGACAACAGTTTGGCCGGTAGCTCGCCATTGTTGTGCACGGTGATGGTATAGGCGAAGGCAAAGCGGTTTTGCTCGGGTTGCGATTGTTCTGCCAGATAGCGGGTGACGACGCTGACGTCGACCTGGTAACGAGGATCGGACATGCAAGAGGCCTTAAACGAAGCGGAACGCGGGGCGTAGCTGATGGAGATCAGTCTAGGCCAAGTATCGGGTAGTAAACCAGACATGAAGGCTGGTGTCCTACCCGATAACGCTCATAGCCTGTCAGTCGGCGGCGGGCGTCTGTAGGACTTGTTCGCTGAGCTTGTCGGCCAGGCGCACGAAGGCGGCCAGATCGAGCTGTTCGGGGCGCAGGCTGCCATCAACGCCGGCGGCTTCGATTTCAGCGTTGCTCAGCAGCAGCTTGAGGGTGTTGCGCAGGGTCTTGCGGCGCTGGTTAAAGGCTTCGCGTACGACACGTTCCAACAGCTTGTGATCCTTGGCCGGGTGCGGCAGCACCGCGTGAGGCACCAGGCGCACGATAGCCGAATCGACTTTGGGCGGCGGATTGAACGCGCCCGGACCAACGTTGAACAGGTGTTCAACCCGGCAGTGATACTGAACCATGATCGACAAGCGACCCCAGTCACCACCACCAGGGCCTGCTGCCAGGCGCTCGACCACTTCCTTTTGCAGCATGAAATGCATGTCGCGAATCAGACTGGCGTTATGCAGCAGGTGAAAAATCAGCGGCGTAGAGATGTTGTACGGCAGGTTGCCGACCACCCGCAGGCTGTTCGGCGCAGCGTTCAGGCTGGTGAAGTCGAACTTCAGCGCGTCGCCCTGATGCAGGTTGAAATTGCTCTTGCTGGCAAATTGCTGGTTGAGGATCGGGATCAGATCCTTGTCCAGCTCCACCACGTCCAGCTGGGCGCCGCTGTTGAGCAGGCCTTGAGTCAGCGCGCCCTGGCCAGGGCCGATTTCCAGCAGACGGTCTTCGGGCTTGGCGCGGATGGCGCGCAGGATGCGGTCGATAACGCCGGCATCGTGCAGGAAGTTCTGGCCAAAGCGTTTGCGCGCCTTGTGTTGGTAATGCTCGGTCATAAACGGGTCTCGGCCATCTGGTAGGCGGTTTCCAGGGCGACTTGCAGGCTGCCGGTGTCGATTTTGCCGCTACCGGCCAGGTCCAGGGCTGTGCCGTGGTCGACCGATGTGCGGATGATCGGCAAGCCGAGGGTCACGTTGACTGCCGCACCGAAGCCTTTGTACTTCAGCACAGGCAAGCCCTGGTCGTGGTACATCGCCAGCACTGCATCGCAGTGCTCCAGATACTTGGGGGTAAACAGAGTGTCGGCGGGCAGAGGGCCACGAAGGTCCATTCCTTCGCCGCGCAGGCGCTCTAATGTAGGTTCGATGATGTCGATTTCTTCATGGCCCAGGTGTCCGCCTTCGCCGGCATGGGGGTTGAGCCCACACACGAGGATGCGTGGCTGGGCAATGCCGAATTTTTCTTGCAGATCGGCGTACAGAATTCGCGTGACCCGTTCCAGACGCTCCGGCGTGATCGCATCGGCAATCTCGCGAAGAGGCAGGTGAGTGGTGACCAGCGCCACGCGCAATCCGCGAGTGGCGAGCATCATCACCACTTGTGCGGTATGGGTCAGGTCGGCGAGAAATTCTGTGTGCCCGGAAAAGGCGATCCCGGATTCATTGATCACGCCCTTGTGCACAGGGGCTGTGATCATGCCGGCAAAATGCCCGTCCAGGCAGCCTTGGCCAGCTCGGGTCAGGGTTTCGAGAACGAAAGCCGCGTTGGCCTTGTCCAGTTGCCCGGCAGTGACCTTGGCGTTGAGCGGTGTATCCCAGACATACAGGCTGTTGGCTGGTGCGGGTACATCCGGCCAGTTGTCCGGGGTTACCGGCAGCAAATCGACAACCACACCCAGCTGCACGGCCCGCTCAAGGAGCAGGTCGAGGCTGGTAATGGCAATCAGGGGATGTGGCTGGGCTTGCGAGGCGAGCAGCAGGCACAGGTCGGGACCTATACCGGCCGGTTCGCCGGGTGTCAGCGCGAAACGTTTGGGGTTCACTGCGCTGCCTGGTCTGCACCAGGGAGTTTGATCTCTACGTACGCTTCGTCACGGATCTGACGCAGCCAGGTTTGCAGCTCTTCGTCATATTTGCGGTTACGCAATACGGTCATTGCTTGCTGCTCGCGGGCCTGGGTGGTGCTGTCAGTGGCGCGACGGCCAAGGACTTCCAGAACATGCCAGCCATATTGGGTCTGGAACGGCTTGGACAGCTGACCTTGTGGGGTCTTGGCCATCACTTCGCGGAACTCGGGAACCAGTGCATTCGGGTCGACCCAGTTCAGGTCGCCACCGTTGAGGGCGGAACCCGGATCTTCCGAGAAGCTTTTCGCCAGTTCGCCGAAATCTTCGCCCGCTTCGATTCGGGTGTAGAGGGACTGAGCCAGGGCTTTGGTTTTTGCTTCGTCGCGGATCGGACTCGGTTTGACCAGGATATGACGCACGTGCACTTCATCGCGTGTCTGGGTCTCTCCGCCACGCTTGTCGAGGATCTTCAGGATGATGAAGCCGCCCGGTGTGCGCATTGGCTGGGTAATGTCGCCGACAGCCATGGTGCTCAGCATGCGATCGAACGGAGGTGGCAGTTGACCGGCTTTACGCCAGCCCATGTCGCCACCTTCCAGTGCTGTTTCGCTGGCGGATTTGGCGATTGCCAACTGACCGAAGTCAGCGCCTTGCTTGAGCTGCTGGTAAACCGCGTCGGCCTGTTTGGCTGCATTCTGAATCGCGTCGGAGTTGGCGCTTTCCGGCGTAGGAATCAGGATGTTGGCCAAGCGGAATTCTTCGGACAGTTGCATTTTGCCAAGGTCGGAAGCGAGGAAGTTCTTCACTTCCTGTTCGGAAACCTGGATTCGCTCGGCCACACGACGCTGACGCACACGGCTGATGACCATTTCGCGGCGAATCTGGTCACGGGCGTCGTCGTAAGACAGACCGTCGCGAGTCAGGGCCGCGCGGAATTGATCCACGGACATGTTGTTGCGCTGGGCAATGGTGCCGACAGCCTGGTTCAGTTCTTCATCGGTAATGCGGATACCCGAACGTTCGCCGATCTGCAGTTGCAGGTTTTCGACGATCAGACGTTCAAGTACCTGCTGATCCAGCACGTTGGCCGGCGGTACGGCAGCACCGCGCTTGGCGATGGTTTGCTGAACTTCATGAACGCGTTGGTCCAGTTGGCTCTGCATGACCACGTCGTTATCGACAATGGCCACCACTTTATCGATGGACTGCACCGCGGCGTTCGCCGCGGTACCCAGGAACAGCGCGCCCAACACTAGCGGGCGCAGACAATCAGAAAGCTTGGTCTTCACGTTCACGATAACCTTGGATGCCTTTGTCGAGGAAGCTCTCTACTTTGGCGCCGGTGAGGCCGCCGAGACCTTTCAGAACGATTTGTAGGAAGACGCCGTGGTCGCCTTTTTCGTTTTCCGGGGCGTTCTGACTGAACTCGTCATACGAAACCCAGTAACGGTTGATCAGGCGCAGTTTCCAGCAGCAGTTGTCGTACTCGAAACCACCGAAAGCTTCCAGGGTACGGTTACGGTTGTAGTCATACTGCCAGCGGCTGATGGCGTTCCATTGCGGCACGATCGGCCAGATCACCGAGAAATCGTGCTGCTCGATCTTGTAGTAGTCCTTCACGTAGCCAGGTTGGCCCGGGGTGCCGTAGTCACCACCGCCCACTTGCCATTTACCGGTGTTCTGGTCGTAACGGACCTGGTCATTACGATAGCGATAGCCGGCGTTGATGACCTTGTTCGGGTTGTCTTCAGGCTGGTAATGGAACATCGCGCTGCCCGAGCGAGGGCTGCGGCTGTCCGGGTCCCAGTTGTAATCGGCCGTGGTGCGCCAATCACGGTTCCAGCGGTATTCGTATTCCAGCGCATACGGCGAGACATTAGCCTGCGCGTCCTGGCGGGTTTTTGCATCGATACCCGGCAACTGAACTTCACGATCCTTGAAATACATGGCCTGGCCGACGCTGATGCGTTGACGTTCAAAGCCATTGTCTTCGATCCAGCGGTTGGTTATGCCCAGAGACAGTTTGTTCTCGTCACCGACGCGGTCGGAGCCGGAGAAGCGGTTGTCACGGAACAGCGACGCGTAGTTGAAGGTGTATTCGCTGGTGTCGAAGACCGGAATGTCTTCCTGATCCGTTTCAGGTACGTACAGGTAGAACAGACGCGGTTCGAGGGTCTGGCGATAATTCTTGCCGAACCATTGGGTGTTGCGATCGAAGTACAGGCCGCTGTCGATGCTTGCAATCGGCACGCCACGGTTCTGGTTGCTGCTGAAGGTGCCGTTGAGCTTTTGCTGCTCCGCGGTTTGCGCGTCAATCTGGCTTTTGCCGGTACCGTCCAGGTCCAGTTGGTACTGGGTGTACTGGTACTTGAGCGATGGCTTCAGGAAGCCATAAGTCCAGTCCATCGGCAGGCTGACACCTGGCTTGAGATTCAAGCGGTCGCCGTTGGCACGTGCCAGTCCCGTAACGTTGTTATCAAGGCGCGGTTCAACAGTGCCATCTTCGTTTACGAAGTTACCGTTCTTCAAATCACGGTCGAAGCGTACGACTTCTGTCTCGTAGTCAAAATTCAGGCCGCCAGGGTGAGTCGGCAGTTGACCCACGAAAGTGATCTGCGGCAAGCGGTCATACGGCGTGATGTCCGAAACGGTTGCGAGCTGGTAAGCCTGGGCGTTCACACGAGCGGTGTAGCTGTCGCCACGGTAGGTGACAGACCCCTGCTGGTTCACGTAATCGGCACTTTTCACACCGATCTGATCAGTTTGCAGATCCTGGAAGTAGTAAGGATCGCTGAGCTTTGTGTAATCGACTTGTGTCAGAACGCGCGAGTCGAGACCGCCCTTGTGCTGCCAGTTATACATGTAGCGGTTTTTCTGGTAGTCGGTCTGCTTGCTGCGATCGGTGTCTTCGTCGTTGAGGTACGCGGCGCCGAACTGACCTTCGCTGGACGGGGTCAGGTAACGGAATTCGCCTTCCATCAACAGCCCGTGCTTGCTCATGTAGCGCGGGTACAACGTGGCATCGTAGTTCGGTGCCAGGTTGAAGTAATACGGGGTGACCAGCATGAAGCCGGTATCGCTGCCGGTGCCAATGGTCGGCGGCAGGAAGCCGGACTGGCGACGGTCGTCGATCGGGAAATAGATGTACGGCGTGTACAGAACCGGAATGTCCTTGACCCGCAGTGTCACGTTGGTCGCGGTACCGAAACCGGTGGCCGGGTTCAAGGTGATGTTGTTGCCCTTGAGCTGCCAGGCGTTGCTGTTCGGTTCGCACGTGGTGTACGTACCATCCTTGAGGCGGATGATCGCGTTCTCGGCCCGTTTGGCGTACAGCGCGTTACCGCGGATACGGGATTTATGCATCACGTATTCGGCGTTGTCGACCTTGGCTTCACCGGTGTCGAGCTGTACGTCGGCGTGGTCGCCAACGATCAGTGCGCCGTTGTCGCGAACACGGACGTTGCCGCTCAGTTCGCCACGGCTCTCGGCCTGGTACAGGTTCGCTTCGTCGGCTTCGACCTGCATGCTGCCCTGACGCATGACCACGTCACCCGCGAGGGTCGCGACCTGCTCATCCTGCTTATAGCGAGAGGCTTTGGCGCCGAGAAAGGTCGGAGCGTCACTTTTATTCGTCTTGTCATTCATGCCAGGACGAATGGGTTCGATATAGGAACCAGAGCAGTAAGGACCTGTTTCGGCCAATTGCGCTGCAGTGAGCTTCTCGCGCGGAACCCAGTCGAGGTGACTGTAGTCTTCGCTACGCGACTTCAGGCCACGGCCTTTGGATTCGGTCACCAGCACAGGCTTGGCGCCGGTGTCTTGACTTAAACCGCTGTCAGCCGGAGTCTCGCCGCTGGTGCTTGCCGCCGCACTGCCGTCATGGACGGGGCGAGGTGGCAGCGCAGCTGCTGGAGATTTTGGCGCACAGTTCCAGGCACCCGAAGCAGAGACTGAGCAGTCATACTGTTCCGCGGCGACCACGAACGAAGTGGCTAGAGGTTGCAGGGCCAGCAGACTGCCGGTAACCAACAACGGAAATTTTTTACGAAACGCGGGGGATTTCAATGCCATCTTATTAGTCCGGGCTTCCTGCGTGCCATCTGCCCGCGGTGTGGGCCGCACGCCTCTCGATGGTCTGAAAAAGATGCTGGATAATAAAGCATGACCCGCTTGACGGCTAGCGCCGTCGGAGACCCTTGCAATGCCTGACCAAGATGTACGTTTGCAACACCTGAAAGTTTGGCTCGATGAGCAATTGGCTGTCCTCTTTGCAGAGCAGAATTGGGGTGTCGTACCCCCGGCCACGTTGACCGCGGCCAGTAGCGATGCGAGTTTTCGACGTTATTTTCGCTGGGAAGGCGAGGGCAGAAGCTTCGTCGTGATGGACGCGCCACCGCCCCAGGAAAACTGTAAACCCTTCGTGGATATCGCTTTTTTGCTGGCGAAATCCGGAATAAATGTTCCGAAAATTTATGCTGAAGACCTCGAACGTGGTTTTCTTTTGCTCAATGACCTGGGCAACAAGACTTACCTTGACGTGATCGACAGCGAAAATGCCGACGATTTGTTCGAGGATGCCCTGCAAGCACTGCTGGCTTTTCAGCAGTTGCCGATGGTTGCACCGCTGCCAAGTTATGACGTGGCGCTACTGCGCCGTGAGCTGGAGTTGTTCCCTGAGTGGTACGTGAAGCGCGAGTTGGGCATCGAGTTCGACTCGGCGCAGCAAATGCTCTGGCAGAACATAACTGAGCTATTGATCGACAGCGCACTGGCCCAGCCCAAAGTGCTGGTGCACCGCGATTACATGCCACGCAACCTGATGCTCAGCGAGCCAAATCCTGGCGTGCTGGATTTCCAGGACGCAGTCTATGGTCCCGTGACCTACGATGTTACCTGCCTGTTCAAGGATGCGTTCCTCAGCTGGCCCGAGGAGCGTGTGCGCGGCTGGCTGCAAGCTTACTGGCAGCAAGCGGGCGATCTCGGAATCCCGGTTCAGCCCGACTTCGAAGATTTCCTGCGTGCCAGTGACCTGATGGGTGTGCAGCGGCACTTGAAAGTGATCGGCATCTTTGCCCGCATCTGCCACCGTGACGGCAAGCCACGCTATCTTGGCGATGTACCGCGCTTCTTTGCTTATATAGACGCCGTGATCGCCCGCCGTCCTGAACTGGCGGAGCTGGATGTGTTGCTGCTGAGTCTGCGTGCTGGAGTGAATGCATGAAGGCAATGATTCTGGCCGCAGGGAAAGGCGAGCGCATGCGCCCGCTGACCCTGACCACGCCGAAACCGCTGGTTCGCGCGGGCGGTATACCGTTGATCGAGTATCACTTGAAAGCCTTGGCGGTGGCGGGGTTTACCGAGGTGGTGATCAACCATGCCTGGCTCGGCCAGTTGATCGAAAACTACCTGGGTGATGGCTCGCAATACGGCGTACGTATTCAGTACTCGCCGGAAGGTGAACCACTGGAAACCGGAGGCGGGATTTTTCGCGCGCTGCCGTTGCTGGGTGACGAGGCCTTTATGGTGGTCAACGGTGACATCTGGACCGACTACGACTTCAGCATGTTGCACCACCCCATCACCGGGCTGGCGCATCTGGTGTTGGCGGACAACCCTGCCCATCATCCGACTGGCGATTTCAGCCTGATCGACGGGCAAGTCCGCGACGCTCAACCGGGCACTGCAACCCTGACCTACAGCGGCATCGCGGTCCTGCACCCGCAGCTGTTCGACGGTTGCTCCGCCGGCGCCTTCAAGCTTGCACCGCTGCTGCGCAAGGCCATGGCCGATGGACAAGTCACCGGCGAGCACTTGAAGGGACATTGGGTGGATGTTGGCACTCACGAGCGTCTGGCTGAAGTCGAAACCCTGTTAGAAGCGAGACGCTGACATGTTGTGGCCAGGGACTCTGATTGGAGCCGGAGCGGGCTTTTACATTGCCAGCATTCCGGGGGCCATGCTTGGCGCCTTGTTGGGGCAGGTGCTGGATCGGCACTTGCATATACAGAGCTGGGCGCACTTGCGAGAAAAGCTCGGTGGCCGCCCGGTGCTGCGCAACGATGAATTGCTGTTTGTGTTGTTGGGACGCCTGGCCAAGAGCGATGGAAGGGTGGTCGAGGGCCATATCCAGCAGGCCCGTCAGGAAATGCGTTCTCTGGACATGACCGAGTCGGCCCAGCTCCGGGCCATTGCCGCGTTCAATCGCGGCAAGTCGGGAAATGACCGGTTGCGTGGGTATTTGCGCCGCTTGAGCGCTCAGCCTCATGCGGCCGAAGGCGTCTTGCGCGCCTGTTGGCGGATGATCTGGGCGGATGGCCGCGCCGGCAGTGCTGAACGAGAGCTGATCAGGCAGTGGGGTAAATGGCTGGGCTGGACGTCACAACAGGTGCAGGCTCTGGCAGCCGATTACGAGCAGCACAAGTTTGCACAGGCCAGCACCGCGCTGACCTATCAAGATGCTCTGCGGCTTTTGGGCGTTTCGGCGACCACCGAGCCGGCGCAGATCAAGCGTGCTTATCGACGCCTGCTGAGTCGCCATCACCCGGACAAGATCGCCGGCAGCGGTGCGACGGCGCTGCAGGTGCGCGAAGCCACTGACAAAACTCGCGAACTGCATAGCGCCTACACATTGATTCGCGCGCGGCGGGATTTTCGTTAGGGCAACAGATTTGTAGTGTTTGACGCTCCCTTCGCGAGCAAGCCCGCTCCCACATTTGTCCTGTGTACACCGGTCAAATGTGGGAGCGGGCTTGCTCGCGAAGGGGGCGGCGCGGTCTATCAGTTGACCGCGTTCTGTGGATTCAACCAGCCTCGCACCCGCCGGAACAGCTGCTCTTGCTCAGCCTTGGAATTACCCGGCAAAGCCTTGAGCGAGACCTGGCTGAACCCCGAAGTCTTCAAGCGTTTGCTGGCTTGCAAGCGCTCCAGTGCCAGGTTGCGATCCAGCGGCTTGTCCATATAGAAAATGTCTGCAGTGGGCAGCTTCAGGGTCGGTGTCAGTTCGGCCAGCTCTGGTTTGGCTTTCACCGGCATCTGAGCGGCGACCATCACAAACTTTTCCACTTGCGAGGGCTGCTTCTCGCTCAAATAGCGCGCGGCCCAGTAAGCGCCAGTGCCATGCCCCAGCACGACAATGCGGCGAGCGCTTTGCTGTTCGGCGTAGGCGATCGCGGCGTCGATGCGGGCGAAGATTCGTTCGGCGTCGGCTTTGGCCTGTTCCTCGGTGGTTTCGGCGATCGCCTTGTCCGCCACCTCCGCTTCACCGCCTGCCGCTTGTTCGATGGGCGCGGCAGTGGTCGAGTTTTTGCTGCCGGTGTCAGCGGCTTTTGGTGTAGGTGCGATTTCTACGATACGCGGCGCAATGGCATCGCTTTGCAGGTCCGGCAAGGTGATACTCAGGCTGCTCCACTCGGCGTCCGGCAATTTACGTCGCAATGGACCGATTGCTTGCGGCCAGTCAACGGTTTCGCCGGCGCCCGGGATGATAATCACCGCGCCTTTGGGTTCGGCGGTATTGGCCGGTTTCCACAAGGCCAGAAACGTGTCGCTGCCCGCTTGCAGTTGCTGCTGTTCCTGAGCCGGGATCTGTCGCTCAAGTGCAGACGCTTCTTCCTGACTACGCTCAAGCAGCGGCTGGCGCTCGACCGGTTTTTCTTCGGCGGGGGTTTCCGTAGTGGCAGGCGCCGGGTCAGCGGCCTCGACAGAAAAGGCGCAAGGCAGGATCAGCGACAGGCACAATGCTGGCAGTGCCAGGCGGTAGACAGGGGGCATCGGATATTCCAGGCCAGAAGTTATTCCGGCAGCCTAATGGGTTGGTCAGTATTTGTCAGTGTGTGAGATTTCGATGATGCGTTTTCGCTGCCTGTGGGTTATCGGCTGTTTGTGGTTTCCCTTGATGGGCTGGGCGGCTCCCGCGCCACCGGTGCACGTCGCGCAATTGTCCGCGGACCAGCAGCAATGGCTGGCGCAGCATGGCGAATTGCGCGTGGGACTGGTGTTGCAGGTGCCCTACGCCCAATACGATCGCCGCTTGCAGCGTTTGTCCGGGGTCAATGTCGAGCTGATGAAGTGGCTGGCCAAGGCGCTCAAAGTCGAGCTGAGCTGGCGCAACTTTCCCGACCTGGAGCAACTGGAAGCCGCCGCGCGCGAGGGTGACATCGACATCGCTCCGGGGCTGACCCAAACCCCCGGTGGCCTGCGGCTCTGGCAGTTTTCCGACCCGTATATGCGGGTGCCGCAACTGGTGGTCAGCGACCAGAAAAGCACCGGCGTGGTCGAGCTGGAAAAACTCGACAGCCAGACCCGCGTCGCCGTGCGCATGCCCGGCGCCACCGCCGATTACCTGCGCAGCAATTACCCGCACCTGAATCTTCAAGGCGTACCGATCGAGCGCCAGGCACTGCAACTGTTATTGAGTCAGCAGGCCAGTTACGCCGTGATCGACGAAGCGCAGTTAGGGCGTTTGTCCGCCGAACCTGAGTTCGCCGGGCTGGTGGTGGTCGGTGATATCGGCTTGCCGCAACTGTTGCGGGTGGCCACGCGCCGGGATTGGCCGGAACTGGCCGGCATCGTTGAAAGCGCGCTGCGGGCGATCCCGGCCAAGGACCTGGAGCAGCTGCACAACCAATGGCTGCAACCCAAATACCCGCGCCTGACCGAGTCCCCGGGTTTCTGGCAAAACCTCTGTCTGTTGTTGGCGGTGCTGATGCTGAGCAGCATGGCCATCGTGTTCTGGCAGCGTCGGCAACAGCACAGTCTTGAGCATCGTTTGCGGGCCGCGCGCGAAGACATTGCCCTGCGTGCCGCCAGTGAAGAAGCCTTGCGCCTCACTCAGTTTTCCATCGACCAGAGCACTGTCGGCATCCTTTGGGTCAACTGGGACAGCCATGTGCGCTACGCCAATCGCGCGGCCGAAACCATGCTGGGTTATCCGGCGGGCGGGATCATTGATCGGCCACTGATCGACTTCGAGCCCGGCTTGCACATGGATCGCTGGCTGAACCTGTGGAAACGCGCCCGGGCCAGTGAGGACGGCCCGCAAAGTTTTGAAACCAACTGCATACGGGCGGATGGCAGCAACCTGCCGGTGGACGTTTCGCTGAGCTTTTTGCGGTTTCGCGACAGTGAATACCTGGTGGTTTACCTCAATGACGTCACCGAGCGCCGTCGTGCATTGGCTGCGTTGCAGGAAAGCGAGGCGCGTCTGCAAGGGATCGCTGCCAACGTGCCAGGACTGGTCTTTCGTCTGGAGCGGGCGCCGGTGACGGGGCAGATCGATTTTGCCTACATCAGTGAAGGTAGCGAGAGCCTGGTCGGTTACTCGCCGGCCACCCTGGCCCATCGCGACAAAGGCCTGCGCAGTCTGGTGCATCCCGACGACAAGGCCAGTTATCACCAAACCCAGGACCATGCGCTGGACACCGACAGTGACTGGTCGTGGCAGGGACGGATTCTCACCCGTTCGGGCGAACAGCGCTGGGCCGAAATCAAGGCCATCACCCGCCGACTCGAAGACGGCGCCTATGTCTGGGACGGGATCGTCTGGGACATCAGCGAGAGCAAGCGCATCGAACTGGAACTGGCCAGTTCTCGCGAACAGTTGCGTGAATTGTCCGCGCACCTGGAGAGTGTGCGGGAAGAGGAAAAAGCCCGCATCGCCCGGGAAGTACACGACGAACTCGGTCAGATGTTGACCGTGCTCAAACTGGAAACCTCCATGTGCGAACTGGCCTACGCCCAGCTCGACCCTGGTCTGAACGAGCGCTTGAACAGCATGAAGCGACTAATCGCGCAGCTGTTCCAACTGGTTCGCGATGTAGCCACGGCACTGCGGCCGCCGATTCTTGACGCCGGGATCGCTTCGGCCATCGAGTGGCAGGCTCGCCGATTCGAGGCGCGCACGCAGATTCCGTGTCTGGTGCAGGTGCCGGAGAACCTGCCGGTGCTCAGTGATGCCAAGGCGATTGGCCTGTTCCGGATCCTTCAGGAAGCGCTGACCAATGTCATGCGCCATGCCCAGGCGCATACTGTCGAACTGACATTGGCGCTGGAAGGCGACGAGTTGTGCCTGACCGTCAGCGATGATGGCGTAGGATTTGTCCCCGCTACCGGTAGGTCAACCTCCTTCGGGGTGGTGGGCATGCGCGAGCGAGTGTTGATCATGGGCGGGCAGTTGTCGCTTGAGAGTGAACCGGGTGAAGGCACGACCCTGAGCGTGCGAGTGCCGCTGGATGAGGCCTGAGGGTTTTGAGTTGTTTGGGCAGACGCCTTCGCGAGCAAGCCCGCTCCCACAGGGAGTTGTGTAAGTGCAGAAATCTTTGGCTCTCCCCAATCACTGTGGAAGCGGGCTTGCTCGCGAATGATCTTGAATCTGGAGAAGAACGTGATCCGTGTACTGGTAGCCGAAGACCACACCATCGTCCGCGAAGGCATCAAGCAATTGATCGGCCTGGCCAAGGATTTGCTGGTGGTAGGGGAGGCGAGCAATGGCGAGCAGTTGCTCGAGACGTTGCGCCATGTTCCCTGTGAAGTGGTCTTGCTGGACATCTCCATGCCTGGGGTCAATGGCCTGGAGGCGATTCCGCGGATTCGTGCGCTGAACAATCCGCCAGCGATTCTGGTGTTGTCGATGCACGACGAAGCGCAAATGGCCGCCCGTGCGTTGAAGGTCGGCGCTGCGGGTTATGCGACCAAGGACAGCGATCCGGCGCTGCTGCTGACGGCGATCCGCAAGGTCGCGGCGGGCGGGCGCTACATCGACCCGGACCTGGCCGACCGCATGGTCTTCGAAGTCGGCCTGACCGATTCGCGGCCGTTGCACTCGTTGTTGTCCGAACGCGAATTCTCGGTGTTCGAACGCCTGGCCCAGGGCGCCAACGTCAATGACATCGCCCAGCAACTGGCCTTGAGCAGCAAAACCATCAGCACCCACAAGGCGCGGCTGATGCAGAAACTCAACATCACCTCCCTGGCGGAACTGGTGAAGTACGCCATGGAGCACAAACTGCTCTAAATCCCGCCACCGGCCCATTGTGGGAGCGAGCTTGCTCGCGAAGGGGGCGTGTCAGTCGAAATCAATATTGCCTGACCAACCGCTTTCGCGAGCAAGCCCGCTCCCACAGGGATAGTAGTGGCATATCCATTTGCGACACCCCGCAAATCCGCTTTTGCCTGTCCTTGCGGCTTGTAGCTGACAGCTTGCCGCTGTGTTTGCCAAAACGCGCCATCCTTGTAGGGCAATCCCTACCCCCAACCTTCCATCCTGCTGAGGCCATTCTCTCCTGCGCCCCGATTTGCGCGGTCAGCAGCGTCCACTAGGCTTAGTCCACAGCAGTCATCACAACAAAGGTGTGGGTATGAGCCAGGTCGATTCAAACGCAGGGGCCAGCGATATTCTGGTCAGCTTTCGTGGAGTGCAAAAAAGCTACGACGGCGAGAACCTGATCGTCAAAGACCTCAACCTGGAGATTCGCAAAGGCGAATTCCTCACCTTGCTCGGGCCGTCCGGCTCCGGCAAGACCACCAGCCTGATGATGCTCGCCGGTTTCGAAACACCGACCGCAGGCGAAATCCAGCTGGCCGGGCGTTCCATCAACAACGTGCCGCCGCACAAACGCGACATCGGCATGGTGTTCCAGAACTACGCGTTGTTCCCGCACATGACCGTTGCCGAGAACCTCGCGTTCCCGTTGACCGTGCGCGGCTTGAACAAGAGCGATGTCAGCGACAAGGTCAAAAAAGTCCTGAGCATGGTCCAGCTCGACACCTTCGCCCAGCGTTATCCGGGGCAACTGTCCGGCGGTCAGCAACAGCGTGTGGCTCTGGCCCGCGCCTTGGTGTTCGAACCGCAACTGGTGCTGATGGACGAACCCCTCGGCGCACTGGACAAACAACTGCGCGAACACATGCAGATGGAAATCAAACACCTGCACCAGCGCCTCGGCGTGACCGTGGTCTACGTGACCCACGACCAGGGCGAAGCCCTGACCATGTCCGATCGCGTGGCCGTGTTCCACCAGGGCGAAATCCAGCAGATCGCGCCGCCGCGCACCCTCTATGAAGAGCCGAAAAACACCTTCGTCGCCAACTTCATCGGCGAGAACAACCGCCTCAACGGCCGCTTGCACAGCCACACCGGCGACCGCTGTGTGGTTGAGTTGGGACGCGGTGAAAAGGTTGAAGCCCTGGCGGTCAACGTCGGCAAGACCGGTGAACCGGTCACGCTGTCGATTCGCCCCGAGCGCATCAGCCTCAACGGCGCAAGCGATCAATGCGTCAACCGCTTCTCAGGGCGGGTGGAGGAATTCATCTACCTGGGCGACCACGTCCGGGTTCGCCTGGAAGTCTGCGGCAAGACCGATTTCTTTGTGAAACAACCGATTGCCGAGCTCGATCCCGCGCTGGCCGTCGGCGACGTAGTACCGCTTGGCTGGCAGGTCGAACACGTTCGCGCGCTCGACCCACTTCTAGAGGCGCATTGATCGCCCCCCTGCTTCAACAACACCAACCCTGCACGTGGAGAGAACAATAAATGTTGAGATCCCTGAAATTCACCGCTTTGGTCATGGGCATGATCGGCGCGGCACACGCAATGGCGGCGGGCCCGGACCTGACCGTGGTGTCCTTTGGCGGGGCGAACAAGGCGGCGCAGGTCAAAGCCTTCTACGCACCGTGGGAAGCGGCAGGTAACGGCAAGATCGTGGCGGGCGAGTACAACGGCGAAATGGCCAAGGTCAAAGCCATGGTCGACACCAAGAGCGTGTCCTGGGACCTGGTAGAAGTTGAATCGCCAGAACTGTCCCGTGGTTGCGACGAAGACATGTTCGAGCAGCTTGATCCGAAGTTGTTCGGTAAGTCCGAAGACTACGTCAAAGGCGCCATCCAGCCATGCGGCGTGGGCTTCTTCGTGTGGTCGACCGTGCTGGCCTACAACGCCGACAAGCTGAAATCTGCACCGACCAGCTGGGTGGATTTCTGGGACACCAAGAAATTCCCGGGCAAACGTGGCCTGCGTAAAGGCGCCAAGTACACCCTGGAATTCGCTCTGATGGCCGACGGCGTTGCGCCGAAAGACGTCTACAAAGTACTGGCCGGCAAGGACGGTCAGGACCGCGCGTTCAAGAAGCTCGATGAGCTCAAACCAAGCATCCAGTGGTGGGAAGCCGGCGCGCAACCGCCGCAGTACCTCGCTTCCGGCGACGTGGTCATGAGCTCGGCCTACAACGGCCGGATCGCTGCCGTGCAGAAAGAAAGCAACCTGAAAGTCGTGTGGAACGGCGGTATCTACGACTTCGATGCATGGGCCATCCCGAAAGGTCTGGATAAAGCACGCGCTGAAGCGGCGAAGAAATTCATCGCGTTCTCCGTGGCGCCGCAGCAGCAGAAGACCTACTCGGAAAACATCGCTTACGGCCCGGCCAACATTCAAGCCGTACCGTTGCTGGCCAAGGATGTCCTCAAAGACATGCCGACCACCCCGGAAAACATCGCCAACCAGGTGCAGATCGACGTCAGCTTCTGGGCTGACAACGGTGAGCAACTGGAACAGCGCTTCAATTCCTGGGCTGCGAAGTAACTAGAGGGCTCGCCCTTCTGTGGGAGTGAGCCCGCTCGCGATTGCGGTGTATCAGTCAGCATCAATGTTGAATTTGAAGACGCCATCGCGAGCAGGCTCACTCCCACACTAAAAGTTCGAGGTGGTACGCCACCTCTGCAACGATCAAAGATTTCCGGAGTACGCCATGGCCACCGCCATTCCCCTGAACGCGGGCACCGACCCCACCTTGAAGCAGCGGCTCAAGCACGCCGAGCGGATCAACCGCTGGAAAGCACAAGCCTTGATCGCGCCGTTGGTGCTGTTTCTGTTGCTGGTGTTCCTGGTGCCCATCGTGGCGCTGCTCTACAAAAGTGTCGGTAACCCGGAAGTGGTCGGCGGCATGCCGCGCACTGTGGCGGCTATCGCCAGTTGGGATGGCCGAGGCCTGCCCGCTGAACCGGTTTACAAGGCCGCCAGCGAAGACCTCGCTGAAGCCCGCAAGAATCAGACCCTGGGCGACCTGTCCAAGCGCTTGAACATGGAGTTGGCCGGCTACCGCAGCCTGCTGACCAAAACCGCACGTGCCTTACCGTTCGCCACCGAACCGACCTCCTATAAAGAAGCGCTGGAAGGTCTCGACGAGCGCTGGGGCGACCCGGCCTACTGGCAAGCCGTGCGCCGCAACACCAGCAACATCACCCCTTATTACTTGCTGGCGGCAGTCGATCACCGTATCGACGACCTCGGCGAAATCGCCCCGGCCACGCCCGATCAGGCGATCTACCTCGACATCTTCGCCCGGACCTTCTGGATGGGGCTGATCATCACCGTGATCTGCCTGCTGCTGGCGTATCCGTTGGCCTACCTGCTGGCGAACCTGCCGTCACGGCAAAGCAACCTGCTGATGATTCTGGTGCTGCTGCCGTTCTGGACTTCGATCCTGGTGCGGGTCGCCGCGTGGATCGTGTTGCTGCAATCGGGTGGTTTGATCAACAGCGGCCTGATGGCGATGGGCATCATCGATAAACCGCTGGAGCTGGTGTTCAACCGCACCGGGGTTTACATCTCCATGGTGCACATCCTGCTGCCGTTCATGATTCTGCCGATCTACAGCGTGATGAAAGGCATTTCGCCGACCTACATGCGTGCCGCGATTTCCCTCGGCTGTCACCCGTTCGCCAGTTTCTGGCGGGTGTACTTCCCGCAGACCTATGCCGGTGTCGGCGCCGGTTGCCTGTTGGTGTTCATCCTCGCCATCGGCTACTACATCACCCCGGCCTTGCTGGGCAGTCCGAACGATCAGATGGTCAGTTACTTCGTCGCCTTCTACACCAACACCAGCATCAACTGGGGCATGGCGACCGCACTCGGTGGGCTGCTGCTGTTGGCGACCGTGGTGCTTTATCTGATTTACAGCTGGCTGGTGGGCGCCAGTCGCCTGCGCCTGAGCTAAGGGGAGAACGAAATGCTGAGTCCTTATATGTCGCCCATTGAGCGGGTGTGGTTCTACGGTTTGCGGATTCTCTGCGGCTTGATTTTGTTGTTCCTGATCCTTCCGGTGCTGGTGATCATTCCGCTGTCGTTCAACTCGGGGAGTTTTCTGGTCTATCCGCTGCAAGGCTTCTCACTGCACTGGTACCAGGACTTCTTTGCTTCGGCGGAATGGATGCGTTCGTTGAAGAACAGCATGATCGTGGCTCCGGCGGCGACCGTGCTGGCGATGATCTTCGGCACGCTGGCAGCGATCGGCCTGACCCGGGGCGATTTCCCGGGCAAACCGCTGGTGATGGCGCTGGTGATTTCGCCGATGGTGGTGCCGGTTGTGATCATTGGTGTGGCCAGTTACCTGACCTTTGCCCCACTGGGATTTGGCAACAGCTATATCTCGCTGATCGTCGTGCACGCCGTCTTGGGTGTGCCGTTTGTGATCATCACGGTGTCGGCGACCTTGCAGGGGTTTAACCAAAACCTGGTGCGCGCCGCTGCAAGCCTGGGTGCTTCGCCACTGACGGCGTTCCGTCGGGTGACCTTGCCGCTGATTGCGCCTGGCGTGATCTCCGGTGCGCTGTTTGCCTTCGCCACTTCGTTCGATGAAGTGGTGGTGACGCTGTTCCTCGCCGGTCCTGAACAAGCGACATTGCCACGGCAGATGTTCAGCGGTATCCGCGAAAACCTCAGCCCGACCATCGCGGCGGCGGCGACGTTGCTGATTGCCTTCTCGGTGATCCTGCTGCTGACCCTGGAATGGCTGCGCGGCCGTAGCGAAAAACTGCGTACCGCCCAAGTATAAAGCTACACCCCGATCAACCTGTGGGAGTGAGCCTGCTCGCGATAGCGGATAGACATTCAACATTGATGTCGACTGACACACCGCTATCGCGAGCAGGCTCGCTCCCACAGGTGTTTTGTGTGGTTTTCGGGATCGGCGGTTATTCATGACCTGAATAGCAGACAAACCCCAATCCCCAGCTACTCTTGTGCCCAGCTCCCCTATCTATAAGAGGCTGCGCACATGAGTCTTTCCTCTTTCAAAATCGCCCACAAACTGATCACCGGCGCAGCTGCCATCGAGCAACTGGCGGCGGAACTGACACGCCTGGACATCGACAACCCGCTGATCGTCACCGATGCCGCACTGGTCAAGTCCGGCACGGTCGAGCTGGCGCTGGCGCAGTTGGGCGACCGAACCTACGAAATTTTCGACCGTGTATTGCCTGACCCGGAAATCGCCATCGTCGAAGACTGCATGCGGGTCTACCGCGAGGGCGGGCACGACGGACTGATCGGCCTGGGCGGCGGCAGTGCCATCGACATCGCTAAAAGTGTCGCGGCCTACGCCGGTTATCACGGGGCGCTGGACGATCTGTTCGGCATCGATCAGGTGCCGCGCAAAGGCCCGCCGCTGATTGCCATTCCGACCACCGCCGGTACCGGCTCGGAAGTCACCAACGTGGCGATCCTCTCCGACAAGGTCGCGCAGCTGAAAAAAGGCATCGTCAGCGACTATCTATTACCGGACGTGGCGCTGGTCAGTCCACAAATGACCCTGACCTGTCCGCGCAGTGTCACAGCTGCCAGTGGCGTCGATGCTCTGGTGCACGCCATCGAATCCTATCTGTCGTTGAACGCCTCACCGATTACCGACGCGCTGGCCATCGGCGCCATCAAGCTCATCGCCAAGGCGCTGCCCAAGGCCTACGCCAATCCGTCCAATCTCCAGGCCCGCGAAGACATGGCCACCGCCAGTCTGATGGCCGGCATGGCGTTCGGCAATGCCGGGGTCGGCGCGGTGCACGCGCTGGCGTATCCGCTGGGCGGCCGTTTCAACATTGCCCATGGCGTCAGCAACGCCTTGCTGCTGCCGTATGTCATGACCTGGAACAAAATGGCCTGCGTGGAGCGCATGCAGGATATCGCCGAGGCCATGGGGGTGAAGACCGCTCATCTGAGCGCCAACGACGCGGCGGACAAGGCCGTAGAGGCGATGACCGAGTTGTGCGCTGCGGTGGAAATCCCGCCGGGACTGCGCAGCTTCGGCGTTCCCGAAGACGCCATCCCGGCCATGGCCGTGGAAGCGGCGGGAATTGAGCGCCTGATGCGCAACAATCCGCGCAAATTGAGTGCAGTCGATATCGAGAAGATCTACCGAGCGGCTTACTGATCATCGCAGCCACGTCGCGCGCGTCAAAGCATGAGGTATACAATGCGCGCCATCGTGATTCTGCTCAAAAAAGGTGCGTCATGCAGCCCTTCGTAATTGCTCCGTCGATTCTCTCCGCCGACTTCGCCCGCCTGGGTGAAGAAGTGGACAACGTCCTGGCCGCTGGCGCCGACTTTGTGCACTTCGATGTCATGGACAACCACTACGTGCCGAACCTGACGATCGGCCCGATGGTGTGCGCTGCACTGCGCAAGTACGGCGTGACCGCGCCGATCGACGCGCACCTGATGGTCAGCCCGGTGGACCGCATCGTCGGTGACTTCATCGAAGCCGGCGCGACCTACATCACTTTTCACCCGGAAGCCTCGCAGCACGTCGACCGCTCCCTGCAACTGATCCGCGAAGGCGGCTGCAAGTCGGGCCTGGTGTTCAACCCGGCGACGCCGCTGGACGTGCTCAAGTACGTGATGGACAAGGTCGACATGATCCTGTTGATGAGCGTCAACCCGGGCTTCGGCGGGCAGAAGTTCATCCCCGGCACCCTCGACAAGCTGCGTGAAGCGCGGGCGCTGATCGATGCCTCCGGCCGTGACATCCGCCTGGAAATCGACGGCGGCGTGAACGTGAACAACATTCGTGAAATCGCCGCTGCTGGCGCCGACACCTTCGTCGCCGGCTCGGCGATCTTCAATGCGCCGAACTACCAAGAGGTGATTGAAAAGATGCGTTCCGAACTGGCGCTGGCCCGCCCATGAGTGGCTTTGAGCAGTTGTTCCCGGGGTCTCTGCCACGGCTGGTGATGTTCGATCTGGATGGCACGTTGATCGATTCGGTCCCCGACCTCGCAGCGGCTGTGGATAACATGCTGCTCAAACTCGGGCGAAAACCTGCCGGCATCGAATCGGTGCGTGAGTGGGTGGGCAACGGCGTGCACACGCTGGTACGCCGGGCCTTGGCCAACCACATCGACGCCGAGGGTGTCGATGAGGTCGAGGCCGAGCATGCCCTGGAGCTGTTCAACGGTTTTTACGAAGACGGTCACGAGCTGACGGTGGTTTACCCTGGCGTGCGCGACACCCTGAAATGGCTGCACAAGCAGGGTGTCGAGATGGCGCTGATCACCAACAAGCCGGAGCGTTTCGTCGCGCCGCTGCTGGACCAGATGAAAATCGGTCGTTATTTCCGTTTGATCATCGGCGGCGACACCCTGCCACAGAAAAAGCCGGACCCGGCAGCGTTGTTTTTCGTGATGAAAATGACCAACATCCCGGCGTCGCAATCCTTGTTCGTCGGCGATTCGCGCAGCGATGTGCTGGCGGCGAAAGCGGCGGGGGTCAAATGCGTGGCGCTCAGTTATGGCTATAACCATGGCCGTCCGATTGCCGAAGAGTCGCCGGCACTGGTGATCGACGATCTGCGCAAGTTAATTCCCGGTTGCCTGGATCCAGCCGCTGAGATAACGTTGCCCGACGCTGTTCAACCCCCTTCTGGAAACGCCATCGTGGTGGTCACTCGCAAACTCTGGATGAAAGTCATCAAGGCCCTGGCCCGCTGGCGTTGGCGCGCCTGACTTGTTCCTGGCCGGCCTACCGGCGCGTTTGCATACCTGACTGTTAGACCCTCAAGCCACGAGGCTACCCCATGATCCGCGAAGAATTCCTGCGTTTGGCCGCTGCCGGCTACAACCGCATCCCGCTTGCCTGCGAAACCCTGGCCGACTTCGACACACCGCTGTCGATCTACCTGAAACTGGCCGACGAGCCCAACTCCTACCTGCTGGAATCGGTGCAGGGCGGGGAGAAGTGGGGCCGTTACTCGATCATCGGTCTGCCGTGCCGCACCGTGCTGCGGGTTCACGACCATCACGTCAGCGTGACCCACGACGGCATCGAGATCGAAAGCCACGAAGCCGAAGATCCACTGGCCTTTGTCGAAGCATTCAAAGCCCGCTACAACGTGCCGACCATCCCTGGCCTGCCGCGCTTCAATGGCGGTCTGGTGGGTTACTTCGGTTACGACTGCGTGCGCTATGTGGAGAAGCGATTAGGCAAGTGCCCGAACCCGGATCCGTTGGGCGTGCCGGACATTCTGCTGATGGTTTCCGACGCGGTGGTCGTGTTCGACAACCTCGCCGGCAAGATGCACGCGATTGTGCTGGCCGATCCGTCGCAGGACGATGCATTCGAGCAAGGTCAGGCGCGCCTGGAAGAGCTGCTGGAAAAACTCCGTCAGCCGATTACCCCGCGCCGTGGCCTGGATTTCAGCAAGCAACAGTCTGCTGATCCGGTATTTCGTTCGAGCTTCACCCAGGACGATTACGAAAAAGCCGTCGACACCATCAAGGAATACATCCTGGCCGGTGACTGCATGCAGGTCGTGCCGTCCCAGCGCATGTCGATCGACTTCAAGGCTGCGCCGATCGATCTGTACCGGGCGCTGCGCTGCTTCAACCCGACGCCTTATATGTATTTCTTCAACTTCGGCGACTTCCATGTCGTCGGCAGTTCGCCGGAAGTGCTGGTGCGGGTCGAAGACAACCTGATCACCGTACGCCCGATCGCCGGCACTCGCCCACGCGGGGCCAACGAAGAGGCGGACCTGGCGCTGGAAAAAGACCTGCTGTCTGACGACAAGGAAATTGCCGAGCACTTGATGCTGATCGATCTGGGCCGTAACGACACCGGTCGGGTTTCGGAAATCGGTTCGGTGAAACTCACCGAAAAGATGGTGATCGAGCGTTATTCCAACGTGATGCACATCGTGTCCAACGTCACCGGTCAATTGAAAGCAGGGCTGACGGCGATGGACGCACTGCGGGCGATTCTGCCGGCGGGCACCTTGTCTGGCGCACCGAAGATTCGCGCGATGGAAATCATCGACGAACTGGAACCGGTCAAGCGGGGAGTCTACGGCGGCGCGGTCGGCTATTTCGCCTGGAACGGCAACATGGACACCGCAATCGCGATCCGCACCGCGGTGATCAAGAATGGCGAACTGCATGTGCAGGCCGGCGGCGGCATCGTTGCCGATTCGGTACCGGCGCTGGAATGGGAAGAAACCCTGAACAAGCGCCGAGCGATGTTCCGCGCCGTAGCCCTGGCCGAGCAAACCCCGGACGCCTGAGTTCACGCAAAACCTGTGGGAGCGGGCTTGCTCGCGAAAGCGGCATTTCATTCAACATTTGAGGTGAATGACACTCCGCTTTCGCGAGCAA
>NZ_JAHBDP010000056.1:0-108334 GCF_019956495.1 Pseudomonas sp. BF-B-26
GTTTCGGGGGAGGCGGTTCCTCGGGCGGCTGGTGATCACACAACAATAGCGAGTGGGCATTCTTAAACATGGCATTACTGACTGAACACGAACAACGCAAAGTTGCCGAGGCGATTGCCCGGGTCGAGCGCGACACCGACGCCGAACTGGTGACCGTGCTCGCGGCCCGCGCCGACGACTATGCATACATCCCGCTGCTCTGGGCCAGCCTGCTGGCGCTGGTCGTGCCGGGTATCGTGCATTACCTCACGGGCTGGCTGACCCTGCACAGTTTGCTGCTGGTGCAATGGATCAGTTTCATCGTGCTGTGCCTGGTGTTCAGGATTCCAAAAGTCACCACTCACCTGGTCCCGCGCTCGGTGCGTCACTGGCGCGCCTCGAACCTGGCGCGCCGGCAGTTTCTGGAGCAGAACCTGCACCACACAGTGGGCGGCACCGGGATGCTGATTTTTGTCTGCGAGGCTGAACGCTATGTGGAAATTCTGGTGGATGAAGGGATTTCCAAACGGCTGGACAACAAGAACTGGGAGGGAATTGTTGCGGCGTTCACTCAGCAGGTGAAGCAGGGGCAGACGTTGCAGGGATTTGTCACCTGCGTCGAGGCGTGTGGCGAGTTGCTCAAGGTGCATGTGCCGGTGACGCATGTGAGGAATGAGTTGCCGAATCGGTTGGTGGTGTTGGGCTGATTTCACACTCCGGATCTGACACACCTTCTGTGGTGAGAGGGCTTTTGTGGCGAGGGGACTTGTCCCCGTTGGGTCGCGAAGCGGCCCCATTCGATTCATCGGTTAGACCGAGTTCTCAGGTTTTACGACTGCTTCGCAGCCGAACGGGGACAAGTCCCCTCGCCACAGGGGACTCGACTTGCCTCGCGATTCGCACCGTTCGGTAAATAACTGCGTGTCCCAAACCCCCATCCCCCCTAAAATACCCGCCATTCCCCGATCCGCACCGCCCGAGGCCGTTTTTCCCATGTCTGTCACCGCCACTCCCGCCAGCCTCGCGCCGGATCACCACGCCCAGTTCATCGACCTGCTGCAATCCAGCCTCGACGACAACGCCTTCATCAAACTGGTGCTGGCCAAGTACGTCGGCACTGAAGTGGACTTGCAGCGGCTGATCATCAAGCAGCTGACGGTCAAGGATCTGCCTTGCCTGTCCTTCGTCTACCGCTACAAAACCCGCGACATCACCAAGAATTTGCCGATTACGGAGGGCGTAGCGACCATCGCCGCACTCTTGCCGGCATCGTTCAAAAATGCGCATTTGCTGTCGTTGACGGATGAAGCTCAGCTGGAATACAGCAAAAAGGGCAAGTCTTCGCTGTTCAAGAGCAAACCTCAGCAATTGCGTGAAGTGCCGTCCGCTGAGCATAACCGCGAGAAGAACCGCTTTCTCGACCTGAGCCGGCCGTTCCTCGCCGACCTTGGTGTGACGAACAGCAAGCACGAGCTGATCCCGGCGATGTCGCGCAAGTGGAAGCAGATCAACAAGTTCATCGAAGTCTTCAGCCATGCGCTGACCACCTCACCGCTGGCGCTGGACAAGCCGGTTCAGGTGGCGGATTTCGGCTCGGGCAAGGGTTACCTGACGTTCGCGATCCATGACTATCTGCGCAACACCTTGAAGGCCGAAGGCGTGGTGACCGGCGTCGAGTTGCGCGAAGAGATGGTGGATTTGTGCAACGCCGCGGCCGCAAAGCTCGAGCATCCAGGGCTGGTGTTCAAATGCGGCGATGTGCGTAGCGTGGCGCCGAGCGAGCTGGACGTGATGATCGCGCTGCATGCCTGCGACATCGCCACCGACTACGCGATCCACACCGGCATCCGTTCCGGCGCCTCGATCATCATGTGCTCGCCGTGCTGCCACAAGCAGATCCGCCTGCAGATCCAGAGCCCGGCGCTGCTCAAGCCGATGCTGCAATACGGTCTGCATTTGGGCCAGCAAGCGGAAATGGTCACCGACAGTTTGCGCGCGTTGTTCCTGGAAGCCTGCGGTTACGAGACCAAGGTGTTCGAGTTCATCTCACTGGACCACACCAACAAGAACAAGATGATCCTGGCGGTCAAACGTGCCGAGCCGGTTGATCCGGCCCAGCTGTTGGTGAAGATTCAGGAATTGAAGGATTTCTACCACATCAGCGAACATTGCCTGGAAACCCTGCTGCGGGCTGATGGCTACCTCTGATCCCTGTGGGAGCGGCGGTGCGGCGATCCGACTTGCTCGCGAAGGGGCCGTAACATTCAACATCTGCGTTGGCTGTTAGTCCGCCTTCGCGAGCAAGCCCGCTCCCACAGGGGGCTTGACCGCGGTCTTGCGTCCCAACATCACCGTCACGATCACCCCGGCGGCAAACAGCCAGGTGATCGGCTCGATGTGTTCGCCGAAGAACAGCGCCGAAAAAGCGATGGTGAAGAAGATCTGCAACAGCTGGATTTGACTGACCCGGGCAATCCCCCCCATCGCCAACCCGGCGTACCAGGCGAAGAAACCGATGAACTGCGAGAACAGCGAGACGTAACCGAAGGCCCACCAGGTCTTGGCCGAAATCTCGCCCTGATGTTGCAGCGCCAGGTACACCACCGGCCCGATCAGCAACGGCGTCGACAGCACCAGTGCCCAGCAGATCACCTGCCAACCGCCCATCTCCTTGGCCAATCGGCCGCCCTCTGCATAACCCAGGCCGCCAACGGCAATCGCGCCGAGCATCAGCAAATCACCGGCCTGAATGCTGCCGGCCCCGCTGATCAGCGCATAACCCAGCACCAGCGCGCTGCCCAGCGCAGCGCAGGCCCAGAAGGCTTTCGACGGTCGTTCGTGGGACAACCACGCGGCGTACAGCGCCACGCACAACGGCTGTAAGCCGTTGACCAGCGCACCGTGAGACGCCGGCAAGGTTTGCATGGCCCAGGCCGACAATACAGGGAAGCCGAGGATCACCCCGGCAATCACCAGGGTCAGGCCTTTGACCTGTTTCCAGGTCGGCCATTTTTCCCGACGCCAGAGCAACAGCAACGCCGCCGGAACCGCCGCGAACAGCGCACGGCCCAGGCCGTTGAGCAGCGGATGGAGTTCCTGCACGACGATCCGTGTGAAGGGCAGGGTGAGGCTGAAGATCACAACGCCGAGCAGGCCGAGGGCCATGCCGGTGTTTTCGCGCGAGGACATGATGGCAACCAGAATTGAGGGTGGCGGGAAGATCTTTATCTAGCCATAAACCCGGCGTTTGCTGCTGTTACAGCTAGGCGCAGAGTTATCCGTACAGTTTGCGGACGCCATCGCGGGCAAGCCTTGCTCCTACAGGTGAGAACGACACTGGACATGTAGGAGCAGGGCTTGCCCGCGATGAACGATGACGCGGTCCATCAGGTAGTAGCTGGTTATTACCCGACCCTGCGGATAAGGACTACCTTGAATACTCCTACGTATTTCCCAGAGGAGTCCTCCCCATGGCCGCTAAAAAAATTCTGATGCTGGTCGGCGATTACGTCGAAGACTACGAAGTGATGGTGCCGTTTCAGGCGCTGCTGATGGTCGGCCACACGGTGCACGCCGTTTGCCCGGACAAAACCGCCGGTCAGACCGTACGCACGGCGATCCATGACTTCGAAGGCGACCAGACCTACAGCGAAAAACCCGGTCACCTGTTTGCCCTGAACTTCGACTTCGCCAAGGTCAAGTCCGAGGACTATGACGCCCTGCTGGTGCCGGGTGGTCGTGCGCCGGAGTACCTGCGCCTGAACGAAAAAGTCCTGGAACTGGTGCGCGCGTTCGACAAGGCCGGCAAACCGATCGCCGCCGTGTGTCACGGTGCTCAATTGCTCGCGGCCGCGGGGATTCTTGAAGGTCGTGAGTGCAGCGCCTACCCGGCCTGTGCTCCGGAAGTGCGCCTGGCGGGCGGTACGTTCATCGATATCCCGGTGACGGAAGGTCATGTTCAGGGCAATCTGGCCACTGCTCCGGCCTGGCCGGCGCACCCGAGCTGGCTCGCCGGTTTCCTCGGGTTGCTGGGCACCAAAATCACGCTGTAACGAGGGACCTTTCCATGTGCGAGCTCTACGTCAAAGCCGATCCGATTCTCTACGAGTCGCGCTCCCGCTCGCTGCGCATCTGCGGGGTGGTCACCACCCTGCGGCTGGAGAATCAGTTCTGGGACATCCTCAGCGAAATCGCCGAGGTCGACGGCATGACCACCAACCAGTTGATCGCCAAGCTGTATGAAGAGGTGATGGACTACCGCGGCGAGGTGGTGAATTTCGCCTCGTTTTTGCGGGTCAGTTGTACCCGTTATCTGAGTCAGCGACGGGTGCAGGCGCCGGAGTTATCGGTGGTGCGGGCGGTGGTGAAGTAGGTGATTTTGTGCTGACCTTACCGGCCTCATCGCGAGCAGGCTCGCTCCCACAGGGGAATTGTGTACATCGATCCATTGTGGGAGCGGGCTTGCTCGCGAAGGGGCCGGTACAGGCGACAAAAATCCTCGCCTGGTCTTTACTCTGAAGCGCAAAACCTCTCAATTGCCAAGGAGAAAGAGCATGTCTGGATGGTATGAAGTGAGCAAAAGCAGCAATGGTCAGTTCAAATTTGTACTGAAGGCCGCTAACGCGGAAACCATTCTGACCAGCGAGCTGTACACCACCCGCGCTGCCGCTGACAAAGGCATCGTGTCGGTTCAGAGCAACAGCCCGAAGGATGAACGCTACGAGAAGAAAACCACCAAGGATGGCCATCCTTACTTCAACCTCAAGGCTGCTAACCACGAGATCATCGGTAGCAGCGAGGCTTACACCTCCGTTGCCGCGCTGGAGAAAGGCATCGCCAGCGTCAAAGCCAACGGACCGACCACGGTGATCAAGGACAAGACCCTGCCAGTGCTCTGAATCCACCGACGATCTAATGTGGGAGCGGGCTTGCTCGCGAAGGCGGTGTGTCAGGCAACATTGAAGGTGACTGACACCACGCCTTCGCGAGCAAGCCCGCTCCCACATTGGTTTTGTGTGTGTTTTGAGATCAGCGCAATGCTTTCAACAGTTCCTGTAGTTGACTGCAACCCGCCTCGCCGAGTGGAAACACCGGCAACCGCGGGTCGCCCGCTTCCAGCCCGGTGGCGCGCAAACCGGCCTTGATCGTCGCCGGCAAGCCACCTTTCAGAATGAAATCCAACAGGGGCAACTGGTGATAAAACAGTTCGCGCGCCTTGCCCAGATCGTTGGCCAATACCGCTTCATACAAATCAAGATTGAGCTGCGGGATCAGGTTCGGTGCCGCTGTGCACCAGCCTTTCGCGCCTGCCGCAAAGGCTTCCAGCGCCAATGGATTACAGCCGTTGTAGAACGGCACCTGACCTTCGCCGAGCCGTTGCAGCTGGTGCATGCGCTGGATGTCGCCGGTGCTTTCCTTGACCATCGTCACGTTGTCCACGGCATTGAAGATCCGCAGGATCAGGTCCACCGACATGTCGGTGCCGCTGGTGGCCGGGTTGTTGTAGAGCATGATCGGTACGCCGATGTTCTCGCCGATGGCGCGGTAGTGGGCGAGGATTTCCGCTTCGCTGAGTTTCCAATAGGACGTCGGCAGCACCATCACCACATCGGCGCCGTGGGCTTCGGCGAAACGTGCGCGGCGTACCGCTTTGGCCGTGGTCAGGTCGGAGACACTGACAATGGTCGGCACCCGTTTGGCCACGTGTTTGATGCTGAATTCGCTGACCTGATCCCATTCCGCGTCGCTCAGGTAAGCGCCTTCGCCGGTGCTGCCCAGCGGTGCGATGGCGTGGACGCCGTCGTCGATCAGGCGATCGATGGAACGCCCGAGCGCCTCGAGATCAACGCCCTCACCGTTGGCGGTGAACGGAGTGATGGTGTAGCCGATGATGCCGTGAATGTTTGGGGTCGACATGGCGACTCTCCTCTTGAAAATGAGTGGTTTCAGTTCAGGCAATCAGCGTGTTGATGCAGGTTCTGCCGAGCGTAGTAGTTGAAAGCGGCGGCGTGACGTTTCGGCCTGGCGATCCAGTCATGGGCTTCGCGGCCCAGCGCTGGCAGGATCGGCTTGATGGTCCCGGCGCTCATGGCCAGCAGTTGCAGCTTGGCGGCGCGTTCAATCAGTTGCGCAATGACACAGGCTTCTTCGATGGTCGCGCCGGTGGACAATTGGCCGTGGTGCGAAAGCAGAATCGCTCGTTTGTCGCCCAGGGCGGCGGCAATCAGTTCACCTTCCTCGTTGCCCACCGGCACGCCTGGCCAGCCTTCGAGAAACGCGCAATCGTCGTAGAGCGGGCAGAGGTCCATGTGGGAAATCTGCAGCGGTACTTCGAGCATCGACAGCGCGGCAACGTGGGTCGGATGAGTGTGAATGATGCAGTTCACATCTGGCCGCGCGCGGTACACCCAGCTGTGAAAACGGTTGGCCGGGTTGGGCATGCCGTGGCCTTCAAGCACGTCCAGGTCTTCGTTGACCAGCAGCAAATTGCTGGCGGTGATTTCGTCGAAACCCATGCCCAGTTGTTGAGTGTAGTAGGTGCCCGGTTGCGGGCCGCGGGCGGTAATCTGCCCGGCCAGACCAGAGTCGTGGCCGTTCTCGAACAGAATCCGGCAAGTCAGGGCCAGCTTTTGCCGGTCGGTCCACGTATTATCCGCCAGGGTGTTTTGCATCTGGGTCAGCGCTTGCTTGACCAGTTGCTCTTTGGGTAGTGCTAAGGTCTTGGCCATATCGGTGTCCTTTGGGTGGTTCAATGGACGTCGGGTTTGCCGTTCACTCGTTGCTCGCAAGGTCATGGGTGAATGCAAATGACACAAGCGATGCTATATGACACTTTGTGTCATTAGCAAGAAAGAATCGTTGCTCCCTTGATGGATTAATTGCTCTACATGTCTATCCGTTTGAAATTACTGAGAAAAAAACTCGGCGTGACGCTGGAGGCCTTGGCCGAAAAATCCGGCATGACCAAGAGCTATCTGTCGAAAGTCGAACGCGGGTTGAACACTCCGTCGATCGCTGCCGCCCTGAAACTGGCCAAGGCATTGAACGTGAAGGTCGAGGAGTTGTTCTGCGAAGACAACGTCAGCCTCGACAGTTACAGCCTGGTGCGCAGCGATGAGCGCCAATCCCTGGCAGCCAACGATGAAAGCCCGGGTTACGCGGTGCTGGCCCATCAGGTCAGCGAGCGCAGTCTGCTGCCGTTCATGATTTACCCGCCGACCGAGTTTGCCGACAAGACCTTCAAGGAACATTTGGGCGAGGAGTTTCTGTTCGTGCATGAGGGGCAGGTGGAAGTGGACTTCATGAACGAGCGGGTGCTGCTCAATCGTGGGGACGCGCTGCATTTCAATGCGCAGAAACCGCACCGGATACGGTCAGTGGGCGAGGTTCAGGCGCAGTTGCTGGTGGTGGTGCATAGCGCCGAGGAATGAGTCGATTGGTCTGAGGCCTTCGCGAGCAAGCCCGCTCCCACATTAGACCGAGTTGTCCGGACAGACGCGGACAAATGTGGGAGCGGGCTTGCTCGCGAAGGCGTCAGCCGCGTCGCCGCTAAACCTCGACTGGAACTGTGAGCTTCGGGCTGCCCAACGCATGCGTCTTCGAATCAAAAAACCGCAACTCACTCCCGGTTCCTTCAAACACCTTCGCGTAATGCCGCTTCTGGTGCTGAATGAACGCCTTGCTGCGCGGATAAATCGAGATCGCCACCCTTTGCGGTTTCGCCTGACGCAAGGCGTGAATGATGTGGCTGTCCTGCTCACCCAGGGCATGGCCAAACAGGCACAACCCGTCGCCATGGCCAAGTAACTGGTCGTAGCAGAACGATAGATAGTCCGAGCTGCGAATAGTCTTGAGCTTGTCCTGCGCCGGACCTTCATTGACGAACAGCGGCACGTCATCGAGGGTCTTGATCGTGTTGTTGATCGCGAAACTGCCGAGTAACGTGCCCTCGGTCGACATCAGTTTGCGCGCCGTGCCGTCCTGATTTCGCACCAGATGCAACCCGCCATGCAGGTAAAGCAGCCGGGTTTTATCGGTCGCCGTGGCGCTTAGATCGAAGCTTGATTCTGCACCCTGAAACAGGTCGCTGATCGCATCAGGCTGGTGCTGGGTCGCCCAGTAGTTGAGCAGATCGTAGTTGGTGGTGAACACGGTCCGGTAGCGGCCCAGTTCCTGATTGATCGTCGCCAGCGACGAAGGCACCACCAGCCGCCACGGGATGTGCACCGCGTGCACGGTGTTGATCAGCGCTTCCTTGATCGCGTAGTAACGATTGCGCGGCGCGGCGGAACTCACGGCCAGGGCCTTGTTGACCCGGCTGGTGGTTTTCAGCGCGCTGAGCACCTGCTCGAAGCTGCGCGTCTGCATGGCGTCGAACACGCTCAGCTCGGACTGGCTCAGGGGTTTTTCTTCGACGGTACGGGCATTTTCGAACAGCGAGTCGTAGCCGAAATCGTCCCACACGGCGCGACTGGCGCCGTTGCCCACCAGCAGGCCGCTGAACGAGGCGGTGGCGCGCAAGGCGTTCCAGTCTTCAAGTTGGGCATCAACATCCTGGAAATCGGTCATTGCGTTCAAAGTCTCAAAGCAGAAGGTCTGGTGGGCGGCGACTTTATCACGACCAAGACTTGAGCCAGATCAAGTTACTTAATGACCGATAGGTCGATCCTGTGGGTCCCCGCTGGATCGGCGCTACCGATTCGGCCTCAGCCAGGAGACTCGCTCATGAGCAGCACGTTTTTCATCCCCGCCGTGAACATCATGGGCATCGGTTGCCTCGACGAAGCCATGGACGCCATTCGCAAGTACGGTTTTCGCAAGGCGCTGATCGTCACCGACGTCGGGCTGGCCAAGGCGGGCGTAGCGAAGATGATTGCCGAGAAGTTGGCGATGCAGGACATCGATTCGGTGATTTTCGACGGTGCCAAGCCTAACCCGAGCATCGCCAACGTCGAGATCGGTCTGGGTCTGCTGAAGGAAACCCGCTGTGATTTCGTGGTGTCCCTGGGCGGCGGTTCGCCCCATGACTGCGCCAAAGGCATCGCGTTGTGCGCAACCAACGGCGGGCAGATTGGCGATTACGAAGGCGTCGATCAATCCACCCAGCCGCAACTGCCGCTGATCGCCATCAATACCACCGCCGGCACCGCCAGCGAGATGACCCGTTTCTGCATCATCACCGACGAGTCCCGTCACGTGAAAATGGCCATTGTCGATCGCAACGTCACGCCGCTGCTGTCGGTCAACGACCCGGCGCTGATGGTCGCCATGCCCAAGGGCCTGACGGCTGCCACTGGCATGGACGCACTGACCCACGCCATCGAAGCCTACGTTTCCACGGCGGCCAATCCGATCACCGATGCCTGCGCACTGAAGGCGATCACGTTGATCAGCAACAACCTGCGCCTGGCCGTCCGCGACGGCAGTGACATGGCCGCGCGGGAAAACATGGCCTACGCGCAGTTCCTCGCTGGCATGGCGTTCAATAACGCATCCCTGGGTTTTGTCCACGCCATGGCCCACCAGTTGGGCGGGTTCTACGACTTGCCTCATGGTGTGTGCAACGCGGTCTTGCTGCCCCACGTACAAAGCTTTAACGCGCTGGTTTGCGCCGATCGCCTTACCGATGTCGCCCTTGCGATGGGCGTCGATGTTCGCGGTTTCACCCCGGAAGCGGGCGCCCAAGCGGCCATCGTGGCGATCTGCAGCCTGTCCAAAGACGTGGAAATCCCCGCCGGTTTGCGTGAGCTCGGCGCCAAGCTCAACGACATCCCGATGCTCGCCAGCAATGCCTTGAAAGATGCGTGTGGCCTGACCAATCCTCGCGTGGCGGATCAGCGTCAGATCGAGGAAATTTTCCGCAGCGCGTTTTAGGAAGTCTTGCGGCCCCCCTGGAAGCCTGCGAGGCTTCCAGGGTTTCAGTTCAACAGCCGATTTCCCGGCCTCGAGTGCGTAAAAGTTCGGTGATGAGTTCACAAAAGTGGCGGATCAGCATCGGCTCCATGTCGGCGCGCAGGGTGATTCTGATGGCTGCCTTGCCTTGTGCGACCACTGGGAAAAAAACCGCCGAGGTGAAGAAGCCGTGATTGGCCAGTTCCATGGCGATGCTGTTGGCGAGCGTTGCTTCGCCGCAGTTGACCAGTCGAATCGCCATGTTGCTGTTGTGTTGATCGGTGCGTATGAGGCTGTCGAACAGCCGGATATTAACCTGAAGTTTTTCCTGCAACGCGGCAAATTCCAGCGTGCGATGTAGCAGGATGGACGCTCTGCCCGCGCCAATGGCTGCACTGTCCAGGCTTTGCGACCAATTGCTGGGACCGCCGTAACGGGCAATGAGCCTCTTCTGCCGTTCATTGCCCAACATGACCAGACCACCGCCGGCGCCAAACGAGTTGGCCAGCGAGGCGACAATCAGGCAGTCATTCTCCAGGGCGTGAAACCTGGGGCGTACGAGGCCTGCGCCCGATGTTCCGACGGCGGACAGTGCGTGGGAATCGTCCAGGTAGAGAAACAACCCATAGCGGTCCTTGAGATACAAAAGACTGTCCATGTCCGCGACCCCGCCCATGCTGTAGGCGCTGTCTGCGATATACGCGACGGTGCGGTGTTGCTGACACTGCTTCTCGAGAAAATCCATGTCGTTATGAGGACTGGTCACGACCGTGGTTTCATCCGCGCAGGCGGCTTTGAGGTGATTCATCGAGTAGTGCGCCAACCGGTCAAAGACCATCACGGGAGGGCGGTTTTCCGTGAACACGCCGCTGGCCAGCAAAGGCAGGATTCCGGCACTCGCCGCACTGCACGACAAGGTGCTCAGGCAACTGGCGCCGAACAACTCGGACAGTTCGGTTTCGTACTGTTCCAGAATCGCCAGCTTGCAGCGGTTCTTTGAGTTGGCGACGCGCAGGGTGCCGGTTTCCCACAGGGTATTCATGGCGCCGTCGAGAATGTCGGGATGGTGATCCAGGCCCAGGTACGACGTCGTGCAGAAATGATGAAACGCGCGCCCGTGCTGATCGAGCATCCGGTTGGCACTTTTGATTTCGACGTTAAGCCCCGAAATTTTCCCGGCTTCAGCGCTCTCCCAATCGTGATCGGCCAACGCGATGACTTTGCGGTAGTTGGTGTAGCGGTTTGCTGCGTGTGCTGTCTGGTCCATGTGAAAACGACTTTCCTTGAGTGAAACGATCCATGAGTTTGTTGCAGTTCGTGTGTGTTTCCAGACTTTACAGAGCGCGGCGAAGGCTTTGAATCGGCTGTTTCCGGTAGGGCTGAGTGTTACAAGACATTTATGTGTAGGACGATGCCTCGTGATGTTGTGGGCAATTTGCTTTGCCGAGTCGCGTAGAAACCGGGCTATCCTGCCGACTCTGTCGAACAGAAGTCATCGAGCCCTCCATGCTGCAAAAAAGCCTGATCCGCCGCCTCGACCTGATCACTCTCCAGCTGTTTGTCGCCGTTCATGAGGAGGGCACGCTGACCCGTGCCGCCGCGCGTGAAGCCATCGCGGTGTCGGCGGCCAGCAAGCGGCTGATGGAGTTGGAAGAAGCGCTGGGCATCAGCCTGTTCGTGCGTCAGGCCAAGGGCATGACCCTGACGCCGGCCGGTGAAACCTTGTTGCACCATGCTCGGCAGATGCTGTTCAACGTGGAGAAAATGGGGCTCGAACTGGGCGAACACAGCCACGGTATTCGCGGCTATGTGCGGATGCTCGCCAACCTGTCGGCGATCATTCAGTTCCTGCCCGAAGACCTGCGGGACTTCTCCGCGCGTCATCCTCAAGTCAAGACCGACCTCGAAGAACGCCCCAGCAGCGGGGTGATTCAGGGGGTGCTGGATGGCGTGGCGGACCTTGGGATCTGCTCCAGTGACAGCGACGTCAAAGGTCTGCACAGCGTGCTTTATCGACAGGACAAACTGATGGTGTTGATGCTGCCCGATCATCCGTTGGCGAGGCGTTCCAGCCTGGCCTTCGCCGATACGCTGGGCAGCGATTACGTCGGTTTGCATTCCGCCAGTTCAATCAATATGCGTACCCACGCAGCCGCGCGCGAGGCGGGCAAAGTGCTGCGGTTGCGGATTCATGTACCGGGTTTCGACGCCATGTGCCGGATGGTCCAGGCCAACATGGGCATCGGCATCCTGCCGCAAAAAGCCTATGAGCTGTTTGGCCGGGCGTTGGGCTTGCACGCGGTGCCGTTGACGGATGACTGGTCGGATCGCGCGTTGGTTCTGGTGGTGCGTGATGAAGCGGCGCTGTCGCCGGTGAGCCGGATGTTGTTCGAGCATTTGCGTGGGCATGTCTGATCATTCTCGATTGGATGGACTGGCCCCATCGCGAGCAGGCTCGCTCCCACAGGGGATTTATGTGCGCCGCAGATCAACTGTGGGAGCGAGCCTGCTCGCGATGGCGGCCTCAAGGTCGCGGTAATCTTCCGGGCGTTCGCGTTTCGCGAACGCTCGTTGCCAACTGAAGGTTGGATTCCAGCCCCCGGGGTCCTCTAGCCTTGGCTCATATTCCAAGAACAACATGAGGTACCCCGCGATGACTGCCCCCTTGAGTGCAATCAAAGTGATCGAGATCGGCACGCTGATCGCCGCGCCGTTTGCCGCTCGCATGCTCGCCGAGTTCGGCGCCGACGTGATCAAGATCGAAGCCATGGGTCAGGGCGACCCGCTGCGCAAATGGCGCAAGCTGCACGAAGGCACGTCGCTGTGGTGGTACCTGCAATCGCGCAACAAGAAGTCCCTGGCGCTGAATCTGAAATCCCCCGAAGGCATCGAACTGGTCAAGCAACTGGCGACCAGCGCCGACGTGCTGATCGAAAACCTGCGTCCCGGCGCCCTGGAGAAACTCGGTCTGGGCTGGGACGTGTTGCACGCCCTCAACCCTGACCTGACGCTGGTGCGTATATCCGGTTATGGCCAGACCGGCCCTTACCGTGATCGTCCAGGGTTCGGCGCCATCGGCGAGGCCATGGGCGGGATTCGCTACACCACCGGCACCCCCGGTTCACCGCCGGCGCGGGTGGGCGTAAGCCTCGGCGATTCCCTGGCTTCGTTGCACGCGGTGATCGGTGCCTTGATGTCGCTGCTGCGGGTCAAGACCGGGCAGGGCGGTGGGCAAGTCGTCGATGTGTCGCTGGCTGAAAGTGTGTTCAACGTCATGGAAAGCCTGGTGCCGGAATACGACATGCTCGGCCATGTTCGGGAGCGCAGCGGCGGAGCCTTGCCGGGCATCGCGCCCTCCAACACCTATCTGACGGCCGATGGCGCCTACGTGGTGATCGCCGGCAACAGCGACCCGATCTACAAGCGCTTGATGGACGTCGTCGGTCGCCGAGATCTGGCCGACGCGCCGGAGTTCGCCCATAACGACGGGCGTGCCGCCAAGAGCAACGTACTCGACGCGGCGATCACTCACTGGACCAGCAGCCTGCCGATCGACGAAGTGTTGTCGGCACTGGAAGCGGCCGAAGTCCCGGCCGGGCGCATCTATTCAGTCGCCGACATCGTCGCCGATCCGCACTATCAGGCACGGGACATGCTGCTCAACGCCGACTTGCCCGGCGGTGCCACGGTGAAGATGCCCGGCATCGTGCCGAAAATGTCCGAGACGCCCGGTGGCGTGAACTGGTCCGGACCTGCGTTAGGCCAGCACACCGACGGCATCCTCGCGGGGCTGGGCCTTACGGATTCGGACATCGAACGGCTGAAAGCGGAAGGGGTGGTGCAATGATCACTGATTTTTCCGAGACCCTGATTGTTCAGGAAGTCTCCCCCCGCGACGGCTTGCAGATCGAGCCGACCTGGGTCGAAACCGTCGACAAGATTGCCTTGATCGATCAGCTGTCGCTGGCTGGTTTCAGCCGCATCGAAGCAGGTTCGTTCGTTTCGCCCAAGGCGATTCCGGCGCTGCGCGATGGTGAGCTGGTGTTTAAGGGCATCACCCGGCAACCGGGGGTGATTTACGTCGCGTTGATCCCCAACCTCAAAGGCGCGCAACGGGCGCTGGCGACCAGGGCCGACGAGTTGAATCTGGTGATGTCCGCCAGCCAGACCCACAACCTGGCGAACATGCGCATGCGTTGCGAAGCCTCATTGGCCGCGTTCGGCGAGATCGTGCAATACGTTCGCGGGACGACGGTGCGACTCAACGCCAGCATCGCCACCACCTTCGGCTGCCCGTTTGAAGGCAAGATCGATGAGGATCGCGTGCTGCAAATCGTCGAGGCGTATCAGGAGCTCGGGATTCAGGGCATTACCCTGGCCGACACCACCGGCATGGCCAATCCGCGGCAGGTCGATCGTCTGGTGCGGCGGGTCTTGCAGCGGGTTTCGCCGGCTGATCTGACCCTGCATTTCCACAACACTCGCGGGCTCGGTTTGTGCAACGTACTGGCTGCCTATGAGGCCGGTGCCCGACGTTTTGACGCGGCACTGGGCGGGCTCGGCGGTTGCCCGTTCGCTCCGGGTGCCTCGGGCAATATTTGCACCGAGGATTTGGTCAACCTGTGCGATGAGATCGGCATTCACACCGGCATCGATCTGCCGCTGTTGCTGCAATTGTCACGAGGACTGCCCGCGCTGCTGGGCCATGAAGTCCCCGGTCAACTGGCCAAGGCCGGACGCAATTGCGATCTGCATCCGTCCCCGTCCTGACAACCCCTAATCCGTGTGGGAGCGGGCTTGCTCGCGAATGCGGTCTGACATTTAACAAAGATGTCGACTGACAATCCGCCTTCGCGAGCAAGCCCGCTCCCACAATAAAGCTCCCTACAGACCTTTCAACCAGACAACAAAAACAATCGGACACCCACGGGCAGTCCACCTGGAGAACCAACATGAGCCTTAATGTACTGGAGGCGGGCGCGAGCCCGTCCGTTAGCCACGACGAAGAAAAAGCCCTGGTCAGCAAAGTCGCCTGGCGCCTGATGCCGTTGATCATGGTCTGCTACCTGTTCGCGTTTTTCGATCGCATCAACATCAGCTTCGCCAAGTTCCAGCTGCAGACCGACCTGAGCCTGAGCGACACCGCTTACGGCCTCGGCGCGGGGTTGTTCGTGGTCGGTTACGTGATCTTCGAAGTGCCGAGCAACATGATGCTGTACAAGGTCGGCGCCCGGCGCTGGATCGCCCGGATCATGATGTCCTGGGGGCTCGCTACTGCGGCCATGGTCTTCGTCAATAGCGAATGGCAGTTCTACGTGCTGCGCTTTGTGATTGGTGCGATGGAAGCCGGTTTTGCGCCGGGAGTCCTGTATTACCTGACGCTGTGGTTCCCGCAGCATTATCGTGGGCGCATCACGTCGATGTTGTTTCTGGCGTCGGCGTTTGCCGGTCTGGTGGGTGCACCGTTCTCCGGGCTGGTGCTTCAACACCTCGACGGCTTCCTCGATATGCGCGGCTGGCACTGGCTGTTTCTGCTGGGCGGCGTGCCTTGCATCGGCCTCGGCTTGCTGGTGCTGACATTGCTCAAGGACCGCATCGAAGACGCCCATTGGCTGACGCCCTCAGAGAAAACGCTGCTGGCCAGCCGTATTGCGCACCATGAACCGCACAAGAGCGGCGGCTCGTTGCTCGCCGCACTGCGGATTCCGGGTTTCCTGACACTCGGGCTGATCTACTTCCTGATTCAGGTGGCGTCCTACGGCTTGAACTTCTGGGCCCCGCAACTGATTCGCAGTGCCGGCACCGAGAGCCCGGTGATGATCGGTTTGCTGACCGCCATCCCTTACATCTGCGGCGCCATCAGCATGGTGGTGATCGGGCGGTTGTCTGACTCGACCGGCGAGCGACGCAAGTTTGTCGCAGGTCTGGTTGCGGTGGGCGCGGTGGGGTTCTTCTGTGCGGGAATCTTCGCTAACCACACGACCTTCCTGATTGTCGCGCTGGGCTTGCTCGGTGCCGGAATCATCGCGTCTATCCCGAGTTTCTGGACCCTGCCGCCCAAACTGCTGGCCGGTGCGGGCGCAGGGGCTGCTGGCGGGATTGCAGTCATCAACACCCTCGGCCAGTTCGGCGGCATCGTCAGCCCGGTGATGGTGGGGCGGATCAAAGACCTGACCGGCAGCACCACGCCGGCACTGTATGTCATCGGCGTCTGTGCGCTGATCGCCGTGGCGCTGCTGCTGTGGGGGTTGCCGCAGAAGCTGCGTACGCTCGACAAGTTTTAAAAGTTTCGCAGGCTACGCCGGTTCCTGCATCGACCACGCATCACTGCAGGAGCTGGCGAAGGCTGCGATCGCAAGAAGATGATCGTTCCCACGCTCTGGTCTGCACCCCAAAAGTTGGACGATTGTGGTTCTAGGCCTGAACGGATTGAGTCCTGTATTCCACAGGGCTCATTCCGTTCAGCCTCAGCTTGATGCGCCGGTGATTGTAATAGTGGATGTAGTCCACTAGACCGGCCTGAAGCTCGTCCAGATTACTGAATTTCTTCAGGTAAAAAAATTCGGATTTAAGCGTGCCAAAGAAGCTTTCCATGGCCGCATTGTCGTAACAGTTTCCTTTGCGCGACATGCTCGCGGTGACCGAGTGCTCTTTAAGGCGTTGGTCATAAATAGGCATCCTGTACTGCCAACCTTGGTCTGAATGCAGGATGGGTTTTTCGCCTGTTTTTAGTCGCGCAAAAGCTTTGCTAAGCATTGTCCCGACCATGCTGAACAGCGGCCATCTGGCGATATCGTAGGAAATGATCTCGGCGTTATAGAGGTCCAGTATTGGCGATAAATACAGCTTCTGGCCTCCCACCTTAAATTCCGTGACGTCGGTTACCCACTTCTGATTGGGTTGTGATGCGTGGAAATCGCGGTTCAGAAGGTTGGGGGCGGCTCGACCCACTTCACCTTTGTAGGCACGATACTTCTTCACACGTACACGGCATCTGAGGCCAAGCTCAGCCATAAGGCGTTGCACTGTCTTGTAGTTGATCAAGAAACCGGCCTTGCGCACTGCCAGCGTCATGCGGCGATAGCCAAACTTGCCTTCTTCTTCGTTGAAGACCTCGCATATCTTGGCTTTCAGATCCGCATACTTATCAGCCGCCTGGAGCACTTTCTGCTGATAGTAGAACGTGCTGCGCGCCAATCCAGCGACCTTCAACAAGCCGTCGAGAGAATGCCGCTGCCTCAATTCAATTACGAGTTGCGCTTTTTCTGTTGCGCTGCTCGTTTCTTCTGAACCAAGGCATCGAGCTTTTTTAGATAATCATTTTCCAGCCGAAGTTGATTAAGTTCTGCGATCAACTCATCCCGGGAACGAGACTCGTCAGGTAACAGAGGCTGAGCAGGTTCGGGCGGTTTGGGCATTTTCTTTGTAGATCCAGTTCGTCTGGGTTGGCTGAGCAGGGAGTTTTCACCGCCCTCATCATAGCGGCGCTGCCAATCGCCGACGATGTTGAATTTCCGGATATCAAATAATGCGGCTACTTGGCGGTAAGAAAGCTGCTCTTCGCGCATACGCTTCAAGACGGACATCCTGAATTCAGCGCTGTAGTGGCGCACTTTTTTTACTTCCAGAGCGGCTGTGCCGTGCACTTGGTACGCTGCAACCCACTGGCGTAACGACGAAAAATCCACCTCGTGACGGTGTGCTACATCTCTAAGCCCCGCCTTGCCGGCGCAATAATCCTGTACCGCTGATAGCTTCGCTTTAACCGTGTACTTTCCCATGAAACACCCCATCGGTCGTGTCCAACTTTTGGGGTGCACACCACTCTGCGTGGGAATGCTTCAAGGGACGCTCTGCGTCCAGTGACGCGGAGCGTCACGGGCTACATTCCCACGCAGAGCGTGGGAACGATCAAGACGTTGCTGTTATCGCTTTTTCCAATGTGCCTCCGAACTGAATCAACACCACTCCAGCCATTAACAACACCGCCCCAGACACCCGAGGCACTGTCATCTCCCGCTCCACCAACCCAAACCACCCGAAGTGATCCAGCAGCGAGGCAATCACCTGTCCCGCCAGCGCCAAAGCAATAAACCCCGAGGCCCCGAGTTTGGGCAACAGCATCAACGCCAACGAAATAAAGCACACCCCAAACGCGCCACCAGCCCACATCCACAGCGGCGCCTTGCTGATGAACGCCAGCGACGGCAACGGCAAACGCAGCGCCAACATAACCGGCAACAACACCACAATACCGACCAGCAACGACGCGAGGGTTGCCCACAACGGGTGGCCCAAACCGCGTCCGAGGTTGGCTGCCGACCTACCTCGCCCGACCCCACGTCCTGCTGGAAATGCGCGGCAGCGGCACCCCGGAAATCGAACGAGCCCTGACAGCCCTGCGTGAACGCCGTCGCGTGGCGATCAGCCTGTCGCACTGGAGCGTCGCCCCGGAATTCATCAGCGGTACTGACCTGATCCTCACCGTCGCTTTCCGAGGGTTGCTCAATATCGATGAGCAGTCGTTGATCGTGGTCCCGCCGCCGTTTCACATTCCGTCGTTTACGTTTGTGTTGGTTTGGCACAAACGGCGGGGCGGGGATCAGGCGTTGAACTGGTTGAATGGGCGGATTGGGGAGGGGATCAAGCACGGATGACGTTCTATCCAGCAAGGTGATCGACGCCGGCAAGGATGGCTTGGACGAAATCCGCTGCGGCCGGGGGTTAGGCCACCCCCCGTTCGTCTACCGTAACAAATGATTGAACAGACCTACCGAGCCGGGGATAGTGCGCGGCTGAAATCGTCTGGTTTTTTGAAGTAGACAAGGAGCAGGGCATGACATTGAAGTCTGGGTTGATGGGAAGTCTGGCTGCGTGCAGCCTGATAATGACGGCCCGGGTGTTCGCTGAATGTGCGTCACCGTCGTTGAGTGACGATTTCGGTTTTTCCGTTTGCAAGGACTGGCCCGCTTACCCTGGCCTTACTCTGACTGCCACTTCGCAGCACGAAACAAACCCGTCTTTCGACAGTTCGGGTCGTGACGGGATCTACGACCTCAGTCTTGCGGTGGTGTCGGGTAGTGAATCGAGACCCCAGGCATCCTTCCATCAAGCGTCTGCCTTCGTGTCTGACGCGTTTGGCATTGAAGACCTGCAACTGGATACCGCCCGCTACACACTCACTCCAGAACTGCGAGCCTTTGGCGTACGAATCAGATTCGGCGGTTCTTCTCGCGCCAATCCCATGGCTGAAACCTGGCTGTCGCTCTATGTAAAAGAAGGCAATCAGTTGCGTCCAGTCCTGGACAGGCTCATCACGGAGGCGGAAAGCGGCGAATGGGATACCAACTGTGCCGGTGAGCGCTATAACACCGTTCGAACCGTTGAGATCGGCAAAACCAGTTCACATGGATTTGCGGATCTGATCATCAAATCGGTGGCCACCAGTATCATCGGCAAAGGCGAGGGGGAGGCTTGTGAGTCAACATCAATCACCGCCAAACCCGCGCTGACGACACTCCGATACAACGGAAAAGCCTATGTCCTTCCACAAGGTTTCAAGGGCGTTTAAGTACTGCGAGCGATTCGAGACGATCAGGGAAGACAATGACTACTACCAAGAAACTGCTGAGTTCAATCGCCGTACTCGGCCTCATCATTGCTGCCGGCCAGGCCAAAGCGGGTTGCGAAGATGAGGCGCCATTCGGCCAGGGTTCATTCACGCTATGCAAGGTTTGGCCGGCTTATGACGACCTGACTATTGTTGCCACGTCTACGTTTACCCCGGACTTCGTAGATGCAGGCAATGATGGCGGGAATGTCGATCTGGAGTTGTCGCTGATCCAATCATCCAATTCGAAGCGCCTGGCCAACTACCGAAAAAAAGACGCCTATTATTCGGACGCTGTGGCGTATGAAGGGCTGGCCATTGATACAGCAAGGTACAAGCTGAACACTGACGAGCGTGCGTTTGGCATTCGTTCGAAATTTGCCCATGAGTCCAGCGTCAGTCCCTATACGAAAACAGAATTGGCACTGTATCTCAAGGATGGCAGTGTTCTACGTCCCGTGCTGGAAGGGCTGGTGGTCGACAGCAGCAATGGCGAGTGGGACGGCAATTGCGCAGGAGAGGGGACGCGGACGCAGCGAACGGTCGGTATCGCTCAGTCGATGCAAAACGGGTTCGCAGACCTCATTGTCAGCTCCACTGTGACGCTGACGAAAAGCTTCAAGGTGGGCGAACTGTGCGATGGCGAATCCCAGAAATTGAAGACGACCCAAGTCACTCTCCGTTATGACGGCAAGCAATACGTCGTACCAGAAGCACTTAGAGGTTAATCCATCGGTAGCAGCCCGATGCGGGAATGAAAGTCTTCGACGATCAGTAAGTCGGGTTCCGGGAACCTGAGATAGACTTGCGTGCATTCGCTCCGGCTCAACAGGACATCCAATGACCCCATCGCTGCTAATGGCTGTTCTCGCCTCTGGCTTTATCTACGGCATCACGCCGGGGCCGGGTGTGTTGGCGGTGTTCGGCATCGGTGCGGCGCGTGGTCGGAGGGCCGGGGCGGGGTTTCTCTGCGGGCATTTGCTGGGGGATGTGGTCTGGTGCAGCACTGCGCTGATCGCGATTGTCGGTGCGCGGGAAATCGGCAGTACCGCATTCGATGTGCTGGGAGTACTCAGTGGGCTGTACCTGTTTTGGCTCGGTCTGCGCGCGGTTCGCGCTCGTCGCAGCAGTGACGAAGCACCTCAAGGCCCGGCGCGGCAGCCGTTCTGGCACGGCATTCTGTTTGGCCTGACCAATCCGAAGGCTTACCCGGTGGCGGTAGCGACTTTTACGGCGCTGCTGTCCAGCCGTGCCGAATTGCTGCACTGGTCGATGCTGCCGTGGCTGATTGTCCTGAGTTTCGTCGGTGGCCTCATGGCCTACGCTATCCTCATTGGCATTGTCGGTGCGCGGCAGGTGCGCATGTTGTACCAGCGCCATGAGCTGCTGATCACCCGGTTGTGTGGGGTGATGTTTATCGGATTCGCCATCAATGCCCTGGCGCATGCATTGCCGGGGCTGGTGACGAACAAGGCGTGAGGCTGATTGCAAGGAGGCGTCAGCTGTACTGATGGGGCAGGGAAGGTTCTTTATTGCTGCATTGGCCGGACACGCTCACCGCACTATGGCAACCAGAAATTCCGCGCCGTTGGCGAGTTATATTGATCTCTTGCTGGACGCCGTCTGTGCGGTCGACAAACAAGGTCGCTTCGTTTTTGTCAGCGCGGCTTGCGAGCGTATTTTCGGTTATACCCCCGACGAGCTGATCGGCCAGCCGATGATCGATCTGGTGCATCCCGCCGATCGTCAGCGCACCCTCGATGCCGCGCGGGAGATCATGGGTGGCGACCCCAAGCTCAATTTCGAAAACCGCTACCTGCGCAAAGATGGCCGAGTGGCGCACATCCTCTGGTCGGCACGCTGGTCGGAGGTCGACCAACTGCGCATCGCCGTGGCGCGCGACATCACTGAGCGCAAACAGGCCGAATCCCGGCAAGCGGCGTTGTATGCGATCTCCGAAGCGGCCCACGCGGCGGAAGACTTGCTCGCACTGTTCAAACGCATCCATTTGATCATCGGTGAATGGCTGCCGGCGCTGAATTTCTCCGTGGCGCTGTATGACGAACACTGTGCACAGCTGAATTTCCCTTATCACGTGGACGACCTGGAGCTGCAACCCGAGCAGCCCGGAACGATCACCGGACGCCTCTGTGCCGAGGTGATTCGCAGTGGCCAGCCGATTCTGCTGACCCCGGATCAAGACAATCCACTGGCGGGGTTTGAGGCGCTGGTCGCGGGCCAGCATTCACCTTGCTGGCTGGGTGTGCCGTTGAGTTCACAAAACGGCACCATCGGTGCGCTGATCGTTAAAAGCGTGCCCGGTGGTGAGCGTTACACCGAACAGGACAAGGAGCTGCTGCAATACGTTTGCGCACAGGTCGCCACCGCGATTGAGCGCAAGCAATTGCTTGCCCGACTGCAGCGCATGGCCCAGTACGACCAACTGACTCAGCTGCCCAACCGAGAGTTACTCCGTGACCGGCTTAAAGATTCACTGGCGCTGGCGCGGGCGGACTCCGGCCGAATGGCACTGCTGTACGTCGACCTCGACCGCTTCAAGCAAGTCAACGACACCCACGGTCATGCGGTCGGCGACATGCTGTTGCAAGCGGTCGCCAACCGGCTCAAAGGCTGCGTGCGAGAAACCGACACGGTGGCGCGTATCGGCGGTGATGAGTTTGTAGTGTTGTTGCACAGTATCCACGCCTCGGAAGACGCCGACAGCGTGGCGGGAAAAATCCGACAGGTTTTGGCTCACCCCCTGCGTCTGGACGGCCACAGCCTGATCATCCAGACGAGCATCGGTGTTGCGCGATACCCCGACGACGGCACTGAAGAAAAGCAATTGTTCCGGCATGCCGATGAGGCCATGTACGCCGCCAAGCGCCAACATCACCAACGCCTCGGGGCCTGAAAAATCTGCCACCGTTCGTCGTGGCGTTTTCAACTTTTCTAAACCTTTGCGGTGATCGAAATTCTGATTCTATGCGGGCTCCTGCTCGCCGCGATCATCACCAAGAGGTAGAGAATCATGCCTAATTCAAGAAACTCGAACTCGGGAAACTTCGCCAACGATCGAACGAAGGCGTCTGAAGCCGGTCGCAAAGGTGGGAAAACTACCACCACGACTGTCGATAAAGACCCTTCGAAACCCGATATGGGCCGCAAAGGTGGTCAGAAATCGAAGTAGCGGTGAAGGTAGTTTTGATTGAGAGGCGGGAGCGTAAGCTCCCGTTTGAATTTTTTACGAGGAGGGCGCGACCATGAGCCGGATGGCCACCCGATTACGCAATGCCAGTTTTGCCACGTTGCTGGGCCTGTGCGCCAGCAGTGCCTTTGCCCAGTCCCCCGCCGAATTCATCAACGATGCGTCGGCCAAAGGCATGGCCGATATCGAAGCCAGCCGCCTGGCGCACCAGAAAACCGAATCCAAAGAGGTCAAGGATTACACCATCGTTGTCATCAACGACCGCACCACCGCCAACCAGCACCTGGCGAAAATCGCCAAACAACTGGATTTGCCGGTGGCTCCGCGTGAAGAGGTCGTCGATAAAGCCAAAGCCTTGATGCCGCAAGTGCAGGACGGCGCGAGCTTCGACCAGGCCTACGCGGCCAGTCAGGTGAAAACCACCCAGGAAGCCATCGAACAGCTTCAACAGGCAGCGCAGACCACCGACGTGCCTGAAATCAAAGCCTTCGCCGAAGAAACGCTGCCCAAATTGCAGAACCACCTGCAAATGGCCAAGGCGCTGCAAGCCAGTCGCTAACCCACGAAGTACGCGGGTGACCTAGAGCCACCCGCGATGAGCCCGATCAGCATTCATCCAAATCCTGCTTGCCTTTTTCCTGGACGACGGTACCGTCCAGGGGAATCGTTTCGCCCTCGCCAAGTTGCCGATACTTCTTTCGTAGCGCTTCCAACTGCTTGAGGTCCAGCGCCTCAAGCCCCAGCATCGCGTTCTGCGCCTCCTTCGTCACCCGCAGCAACTCATCGACCTTCAAGTGCAAAATGTCCGTGTCGCGGTTCTGGGTGTTCTGGATCAGGAACACCATCAGGAAGGTGATGATCGTGGTCGACGTATTGATGATCAGCTGCCAGGTGTCGTTGAAGTGAAAAATCGGCCCACTCAGACCCCACAGAAAAATCAGAATGATCGCCCCCATGAACGTCTTGGGGCTACCCGCCCACAGGGCAAGTTTCTGAGCGACTTTTGCGAATTTCATAGCCGTGTTCCTTATAGGGATGCGCCTGATTTTCAGACAGCGACGGCGAGTTGGAAATTCTAATTACATTTGTGTGTTCAATAAAAAAACCGGCCCTTGAGGCCGGTTTTTCAGGAGTCCATTCACTCCACCAACTTAACGCTCACCGACCAGCTGAAGTATCCCAATGCCTCGCAACTTTTATTGATCAGCATGAATTTCAGTTCACACGCCGCCACCCCAGCCGCCAATTGCGTGCAATGCCAGTAATGATCATCGGCCGTGTGGCTGCCCGGTTGGGTCGGGCTTTCGGGGTTGGGGGCGGGGACTGTCAGGTTGGTGTGAACGACCAATTCAGGCGGTGAAAGTACCCCGGCATTACCTACTGACATCTCGTAGAACACCACGCTGTGTTCGGCGAGCAAGCTGACGGTCCTGCCACGGATATGGAAGTCCTTTCCGTTGCTGGCGAGAAAGGTCGCAAGGCTGTCATTTGTTGTACTTTGTGGTGTTTGGGTTCCGCTGATGACGAAGATGAAACCTTCTTCAATTCTGGTCGCGTTTTGCGGATCAAGACTGGGTTGCGGATAGCGTGAAAGCAGTGATTCGGCATCGACGATCAGCAGCACATTATTGGCTGGCGCGATACTCGTCGAGGGGGAGGCAATCGGTTCGGAAGTCATCATGGATTCCTTTCATGATGTTGATGCAAGACGGCAGCCGCATCGGCTCAAGCAGGACATCCCGTCCCGGCCCAGGCGGCAACGAACTCGGCAGGCCCCTCGTCGCCAAGGGGCCTGATCATCGTCAGTTTCGGATGGTAATGAACGGATCCCACGAGCAGCAGCCTACGATCTTGCAGTCGCGATCAACGATCAGGAAATGGAAGTGGTAGGTCACGCTACCGCACGAAAGTGTTTCCGAAGACCAGTAATGGTTGTCGACTTTCTGGCAGCTCGGCACCGACGGGTTGCTGGTGTTGGGAACGGCAACGCACGCTGTAGCCTTGCGGGGCGTGGGTGTTGAGATCAACTCGTTGCCGACATTGCCAATGAACTTGTAGAAAATTACTGCATTCTCGAAGTTCTGCGACAGGCTGGTTTCACGCCAGCGAATCAAGTCGCCTACCTGGGCTTTCAGGTTGAGTTCGCCACCGGCCTGGCCGCTGACGACATTGTTCTGGTTGGTCACCATGTACACATGATTGACGTCGATCAACGTCGGCGACGCAGGGTTTTTGCTGATGTTCGGGTAGTTTTTCAGAATGGTTTCAGTGTCGATTGAAACAAGTACATCCGTGACTCGAGACATAGTAAAGCTCCTTGTTCATAGTGAATGCCTGGCATCTTCCAGGCACAACAACGCTTGCTTGCCTTACGGCCGTTGCGAATACACTACGGGCGGAACCCACCTGTCACGGGCATGAGCTGGCCTTGCTCCTTGCGTGCAAACTAACGGGTTCGGGTTCCTTCCGACGGGCCGCGATAGGACTATAGGTGCCGTTTTCAGACTGTCAAAATTGCTTGCCTGTCAGTTCGACGAACGGTCGATTTAGTTATGATTTCAGAAGATTTGGCGATAAAGAACGCTCATTTAAATTCTCGTTGTTATGTCGGTGCCAAGTCATCCAGGTTCAGGTAATAGACAGATACGACCTGCTACAAGATCAATTAGCCAGGCAGGAGCGTGGCTGGGGAAGGGGGGGATTTTTGCTGATGCACTCAATGCGGCGGTCAAGCCTGAGGAGGCAGCATGTGGTTACGTTATATGGCGTTATTGGCGGTGATGTTCGCAGCGTCCGGCTGTGTGCAGGAGCGGGTCGTTCATGAGCGGCGTCCGGTTCAGCATGAGTACGTTGAAGTCATTGCACCGCAGCCGCCACCGGAACGGGTAATCGAAGTAGAGCCTATGGCACGTCCGGGGTACGTCTGGTCCCGAGGATACTGGCGTTGGGAAGGTGGGCGTTATGTCGCTGTTCATGGCCACTGGGTGCCGGAACGACCGGGTTATCGTTATGTGCATCCCCACTGGGAGCAGCGTAATAATGGCTGGTATTGGCAACGAGGAGGTTGGGTTAACTGACCGCTTTCGCCATAGGTCGGATTGGGCAGAGCGCATCGGTCGAGGTATCGTAGCGAACCGGTTTTCCGCCTCTTGCTACAACAACGCACCGACAGGAGAACGCAATGAGTTGGTCCGCCAAACAATACGTCGCTTTTGAAGATGAACGCACACGTCCCGCCCGTGACTTGCTGGCCGCAATCCCTGCTGTGGACGCGCGCTCGGCAATTGACATCGGTTGCGGCCCCGGTAATTCGACCGAGTTGCTGGTTGAGCGCTTCGCCAATGCCACGGTGCGTGGCCTGGACAGTTCGACCGATATGATCGACGCCGCCCGCAAGCGCTTGCCGCAGGTGCAATTCGATACGGCTGATATTGATACCTGGAACGAAAACGGCCCGTTCGATGTGATTTTCGCCAACGCGGTGTTGCAGTGGCTACCGGATCACGCGAAGTTGCTGCCGGCACTGGCGAGCAAGCTGACCCCCGGTGGCAGCCTGGCGATCCAGATGCCGGACAATCTCAATGAGCCTTCGCATCGCTTGATGCGCGAAGTTGCAGCCGATGGTCCATGGGTTGGCAAACTGGCGGACGCCGCCGGGCAGCGGACGGAAATGGCAGATGCCAGTGGTTATTACTCGATGCTGCGAGCCCACTGTTCCCGTGTCGATGTGTGGCGCACGACGTACCATCATCCACTTGCTGGCGGCGCGTCTGGTGTGGTCGAGTGGTTCAAGGGCAGCGGATTGCGGCCATTTCTTGATCCGCTGGATGAGGCGGAGCGGGCGCAGTATCTCAAGCAGTATCAGGCGGCAATCGAGCTGGCCTATCCGCCGTTGGCCGATGGTTCAGTGCTGCTGCCGTTCCCACGGTTGTTTATCGTTGCGACGCGCTGATGCATTAATGAAAAAGGGACAGATTCTGCTCTTTTCGTCTGTCCCTTTTGCGTACCAATGGCCGAGCATCCCGTCGTAGCTAGGCGTCAATCAGCTGATCAATCAAAACCGCGTTGCTATAGATCAAGCTTCCATCACTCGCTCGATGCCCGACCAAATGGAACTGACCGCGCTCGTTGTGTATATAGACGCGCATTTGGCAGTCGGACAAAGGGCCGTATCCCTCTGGCAATTTCAACTCCAGCGTGTCCATGTCGACATCGACCATGGCTTCACGCTCATGGGTCTTCTGCAGGCGTTCTTCAGCGTCCTCCAGACCCTTATGGAGGGAGCCATCGACGTAAAAATGGATTTCACCCATCGGGGTCGACTTTTGTTGTCCGTTGACTTTGCACCAGCCTTCGATCGTCAAGGCACTCATGGCGAAATCTCCGTTGTGGACGGCTGGACTCTATAGCTCTGGCCGTCACTTGTCTGACCGCTATAGGCAAGGACTTTTGCGGGCGCTTTTAGCCGATCTTTGCCTTCCGTAATCAGACCTAATTATAGCTGGCAACCGGGCTTCGCTTACTCGACGTGGCGACCAGGCGAGAGGTGTTACTTAATAGTTACAGTTATATATAGCGAATCGGTTTCAAGTGATCAAGTTGACGCAGAAGTTGGAATATCCAGAGCGCCAATGGTTTTCACGATAAGCGCTGGTTCTGGCCATGAACTATACTTCCTGCGGACTTTGCCACAAAGATAGTGGTATTTGTCTAGCCTGTTTTGGCGTCAGATTAGTATTGATTTGACGGTGTTGTTCTGTGGCGATGTTTAGGCATACCGATGAGTAACAGGAATAGGATGAAGGCAAAATGGCAATGGCAATTATTCTTGTACTAATCGTTATTGCGTCCGTGCTGTTCCATTTATTAGCGCCTTGGCATGCGGCACCGCCAGCCTCCAACTGGGGGTCAATAGACACCACCCTGTTCATCACCCTGATCATCAGCGGAATATTTTTCATCGCCGTCACTCTTTTCATGGCGGTGGCCTTGATACGTTTCCGTCACAAGAAAGGCGGCAGGGCTGCCTACCAGCCAGAAAATAAAAAGTTGGAAACATGGTTGATTATCGTGACCTCGATAGGTATTGCCGCGATGTTGGCGCCAGGCCTGGTTGTTTATGATGATTTCATCCGGGTGCCAAAAAATGCTTATGAGCTCGAAGTGGTCGCCCAGCAGTGGCAATGGGCTTTTCGTTTTCCGGGTCAGGATGGGAAGCTGGGAAAGTCAGACATCAAGTTTGTTGACTCGGTCAATCCTCTCGGCCTTGATCCCAAGGATTCTGCCGGGCAGGACGATGTACTAATAAGAAGCAATGAAGTTCACCTTCCGCTCGATCAGCCGGTGAAAGTCTTATTGCGTTCCAAAGATGTACTGCATGATTTCTATATACCGCAGATTCGCAGCAAGATGGACATGGTGCCTGGGATGGTGTCGTACTTTTGGTTTACACCGACGGTAATCGGGAAGTATGAAATACTGTGTGCCGAGTATTGTGGTGTCGGTCATTACAACATGCGCGGCTATATGATCGTAGAAGACCGGACCGCCTTCGAACAATGGCTTAACAGTCAACCGACTTTTGCGCAGACATTAACGACAGCTGCCAAACCCAGTCGGGACAGCGTGCTGGAAAAAGGTCGCCAGTTGGTCGAAAAATACGGCTGCGTTGCCTGCCATAGCCAGGATGGAACTGCCAGTCTCGGCCCGGGATGGAAGGGGCTGTACGGCCGCACTGAACAGCTTGCCGATGGCACCAGCGTGCTCGTCGATGAGGCCTATGTGAAAGAGTCGATCCTCGATCCGAAGGCTCGATTGGTACAGGGTTATCCGCCGGTCATGGTGGCCTATACTCTCACTGAAGATGAACTGGGTGCTGTCGTCGCCCTGATCAAATCACTGGGTGTCGCGCAGCAAGAACCTTCTACCGGCGAAAAACTGGACGGAGGTGACGACTTGGCGACGCAGGGCCAGCGGCTGGCCCAGTCGCTCGGCTGTCTGGCCTGCCACAGTGTCGATGGCAGCAAGGGCGTCGGCCCCAGCTGGCAGGGCCTGTATAACGAGCCCGTAACCCTTGCCGACGGTTCGACGATAAAGGCCGATGAGGGCTATATAAAAGATTCGGTGCTTAATCCCGGTGCCAAAATCGTCAAGGGCTACGCAGCCATCATGCCGGCCTTTACCCCGAGTGATCAGGAGTTGAACGCACTGATCGCTTTTATCAAATCCAAAGCGAAAGCCGACGCTGATACGAGCAAGGCGGAGCCAGGGAAGTAACCGTAAAGCAGCCAGGAATGCACCGAAACTTCGACAGGAGGATGACGTGATGGCCTATGCGGAGCAAGCCGAAACAGAAGCACTACACGAGCCCAAAAGCTTCCTGACCAAATATATCTGGAGTCAGGATCACAAGGTCATCGCCATTCAATATTCCTTGACGGCTATATTCGTGGGCGTTATCGCCGTGGTGTTGTCCGACTTGATGCGCATACAGATTGGCTTCCCCGGCACTTTGGCGTTCATGGACGCCAGTGCTTACTATCAGGCGATGACCATGCACGGCATGATCATGGTCATTTACTTGCTGACGGCCTTGTTTCTGGGTGGCTTCGGTAACTATCTGATCCCGCTGATGGTGGGCGCCCGCGACATGGTCTTCCCCTATGTCAACATGCTGAGTTACTGGTTCTACCTGCTGGCGGTAGTGGTGTTGCTCAGCAGTTTTTTCGTCCCCGGCGGCCCCACGGGTGCCGGCTGGACGCTCTATCCGCCACAGTCCATCGCTCAGGGAACACCGGGCGTCGAGTGGGGCATTGTCCTGATGCTCGTCTCACTGGCGATTTTTATTGTCGCAGCCACCATGGGCGGGTTGAACTACGTCACCACGGTGTTGCAGGCGCGCACGCACGGCATGACTTTGTTTCGCATGCCGCTCTCCGTATGGGGCATCTTCATGGCCTCGATCATGGCTTTGCTGGCCTTCCCGGCGTTGTTCGTCAGTGCGGTCATGATGCTGTTTGACAAGCTGTTGGGCACCAGCTTCTTTATGCCGGCAATGATCTCGCTGGGGCAGCAGCTCGATCACCAGGGTGGCAGCCCCATATTATTCCAGCACCTGTTCTGGTTCTTCGGCCACCCGGAGGTCTACATCGTTGCGCTCCCTGCGTTTGGTCTGGTCTCCGACTTGATCAGCACCCATGCGCGTAAAAATATCTTCGGCTACCGAATGATGGTGTGGGCCATTATTGCGATTGGCGTACTCAGCTTTGTGGTCTGGGCACACCATATGTATGTCAGCGGAATGAACCCGTACTTTGGCTTTTTCTTCGCGACCACCACCCTGATCATCGCGGTGCCGACCGCACTGAAAGTCTACAACTGGGTGCTGACCCTGTGGCGCGGCGACATCCATCTGACCGTGCCGATGCTGTTTGCCCTGGCCTTTATCGTCACCTTTCTGGTCGGCGGTCTGACCGGGTTGTTTCTCGGCAATGTGATCGTGGATATACCGCTCTCGGACACCTATTTCGTCGTCGCCCATTTTCATATGGTCATGGGGGTCGCACCGGTACTGGTGGTGTTCGGCGGTATTTATCACTGGTTCCCGAAAGTCACCGGGCGCATGTGGAACGACACCCTGGGCAAGTTGCATTTCTGGATTACCTTTCTGGGCACCTACGCCATTTTCTTCCCCATGCACTACCTGGGTTTTCAGGGGATGCCACGCCGCTACTACGCCTATGACAACTACGCGTTCATCCCGCAGTCGGCGCATGAGTTGAATGCCTTCATTACGGTGATCGCATTGGCCGTTGGCGTTTCCCAGTTGTTGTTCCTGTTCAACCTGGCCTGGAGTGCATTCAAGGGCAGGCCCGCAGGCAGTAATCCCTGGGGCGCGGCCAGTCTGGAATGGCAAACGCCGAACACCCCGCCGATACACGGTAACTGGGGAGAGAAGCTGCCGGTCGTTCATCGCTGGGCCTATGACTACAGTGTGCCGGGGATAGAACAGGATTTCGTTCCGCAGACAGTCTCTGCCGAGGAGTTGGAGCAGATGCGGCAACTGAGTGCCGGAACCAAGATAGCGGACGTTAGAACATGAGCAGGTTGCTATTGAGAAACGCCGACGGCGCAGACCCCGGCGGCAGCTGGAATCGTGATCCGCAGGGTATTCAGGCCGGCGAAGGTGCCGATCGAAACCAAATCGCAAGAACAGGCCTGCGCTTATTTCTGGCCGTGGTGAGTTCGTTATTCTTTCTCTTCTTGCTCGCCTTTATCGCCCGTTCACAAATGACCGACTGGCTCCCCCTGACAGAGCCCATGGCGCCGTTAGCCAATCTAAGGCAGTTATGGCTGAATTCGGCTTTTCTGGTAGTCAGTTGCGTCGCACTGCAGTGGTCGCGTATTGCCGCCCGACGGGCGCGACTGGGTGCCGCTGTGATTGGTTTTGCATTGGCGGGCGTATTCGCCATTGCTTTTCTGGCGGGGCAGCTCTTGGTCTGGCAGCAGTTTGTCGCCTGGGGTTACTTTCTCGCCAGCAATCCGGCCAACAGCTTCTTCTACCTGTTGACTGGCCTGCATGCGCTCCACCTGCTGGGCGGGTTGATAGCCTGGGGCATCATCGTTGCTAAATACCTGCAGCGCGTGCCGTTGCCGCAACTCAGCGCCAGCGTAGAGCTGTGTGCCATCTATTGGCATTACTTACTGGGTCTTTGGTTCGTGCTATTCGCTTTGCTGGCCAGCACGCCGCAAACCTATGAAGCGATCGCCAGATTCTGCGGCCTGAGGTGAAAAGCCATGGCATTGCACCCACTTGCCCCAGGCGAGTCCAGTTCATCCAATCCACCTAGCTTGCCGCCTGCTGCAGGATGGCAGGGCATCGCCAGCGACTGGTCCTCGGATAAGGAGGCCTTCAGGCAGGTGCCTTGGGGCAAGGCGATGATGTGGATATTCCTGCTCAGCGATACGTTCATATTCACCTGTTTTTTAACCGGCTACATGTCGGTACGCATGACCATCACCAGCGCCTGGCCGAACCCCAGTGAAGTGTTCGCATTGACGATCGGCGGCAGAGAAATCCCGCTAATTCTGATCGCCATCATGACCTTTGTGCTGATCAGCAGCAGCGGCACCATGGCCATGGCAGTCAATTTCGCCTATCGCCGTGATCGGGCGAAAACCACGGCCCTGATGCTGGCGACCGCTGCCTTGGGTGTGACCTTCGTCGGCATGCAGGCATTCGAATGGAGCAAGCTCATCGCGGAAGGCGTGCGTCCCTGGGGGAACCCTATGGGGGCGGCGCAGTTTGGCGCCAGTTTTTTCATGATTACCGGTTTTCACGGACTGCATGTGTCAATCGGCGCCATCTATCTCAGCATTGTGGCGTTGAAAGTACTGCGGGGAGATTATGAGCGCTCCGGAAACTATCAGAACGTCGAGATAGCCGGGCTTTACTGGCACTTCGTGGATTTGGTGTGGGTGTTTATTTTTGCTTTCTTCTATTTATGGTAGAGGAGCACGGGTGATGGCACATGCTCAGGGTCAGCAACATCCAATCAGCTTGTACCTTAAAATCTGGGGGCTGTTATTCGTCCTCAGCACGATGTCGTACCTTGTCGACTATTTCCACTTTCATGGTTACCTTCGGTGGTCCCTGATTATCACTTTCATGTTGTTGAAGGCAGGTTTAATTGTCTCCATCTTCATGCATATGGCCTGGGAACGGTTGGCCATGGTCTACGCCATACTGGTGCCACCGTTGTGTTTGCTGGTGCTCGTCGGACTGATGGCCACCGAGGCGGACTATGTATTCCTCAGCCGGGTTATTTCCTTCGGCCAATAAGCAGCTTCCGGATGGCCATCAGTCTCCAGGGGCTAACCCGATATCACTCGCTTGAACTGATGCCATTTGTGCTGCCAGGCTACAGTCCAATGGGGGGCGGCCGTTCCCGTGCCGGCAATCTCCAGCGCTGGGTGATGTTCGATAACCCCGTCCAACACCGATTCCTGAGCCGGCTCGACATCTACGAAGAAAATATGTTTTCCCTCTTCTACCACCTGTTTAAAACTGCGGAAGTGAGCGTTTGGCACCTGAATACCAAAAAAACCGCCTTCCCAGATGCAGAAGCCACATACAACAATGGCAAGAAAGATAAACGGCATCCAGCCTGCGGCGGATTCGGTCCAGCCCAGCCAATAGGCGCCGCCAAGAACCAGCGCCGCGAGTGGCACACCGATCACTGCACCAATTTCGCCAGAGTGGACAACATCCTGTTCCATTAACGAGTTGATTTCGTGAAGGTGATGTTGTTCAACATCGGCAACGTGTTGACTGAGCACATGAATTTGTTCGGAATTGATGCCGCTGGCTTCCAGCTCATTTTCAACGGCTTCAAGATCATCGAGATTGTTGCTGATGTAATAGTGTCGATTCATGCCACACCTCCCATCTCGTGCTTGCTGTAGACCTCCTTTGTCTTGTAGCTGCCAGTCGAGATTTGCAGTCGGTATCAGTACCCGTGGGCAACGCTTTACGCTTCATTCAAAGCATAAAAAAGTATAGCACTGCATATCATTCAGGCATGGGGGCGGGAAGCATGCGGTCTGATGCCCCCGGCAGGTTCTCCGACACCTCAATCCTGGGCATAAAAAAACCGGTCACAACGGACCGGTTTTTGTGTTCCTGCATCTCCCGTCAAAATCATCCTGACGTGAGACCAAAATTCGATTGGAGCGGGTGAAGGGAATCGAACCCTCGTTATCAGCTTGGGAAGCTGGAGTAATGCCATTATACGACACCCGCTCAGAGCGGTGACTTTGTACCAGATGTGGGCGTGGAAATGAAGTTTTTCTTTGTGGGGGACGGCTTTAGCACAATTGAAACAAAGCGGAGACCGTATGACGGTCTATCGCGGGCAAGCCTTGCTCCTACAGGAATGCATTCAACACCGTAGGGCTAAGCTTGCTCGCGATGACGCTGTTTCAGATGGCCAATGCATGTTGGTCCTGGACGTAGTGATAACGCGGTCGACTTTCGTGTTGCGAAGGTTTCAGGAAGCTCAGCAATGCGTTGCGGCTATCTCGGCAAGCAGCTTTGTGTTCCATGTCGAGAAAGTGGCCGGTGGCCTGCAGGGTGGTGAACGTAGCGTGTTGCACATGGTTGGCGAACAGTTGAGCGCCGTCGGCAGCGGTGTACTCGTCCCATTCGCCGTTCATGAACAGCACCGGTACGTTAACTTTCTCTGCGGCTTTGAAGAAGCACTGGCGATCACTGTGCAGCAGATCGCTGATGTGGAAGTGCATCTGCCCGTATTCATGCTCGGCCAGGGAACTGACGTGCCGATAATTGAAGCGCTTGAACAGGGTCGGCAGGTGTTTGCCGATGGTGCTGTTCACCAGGTTGCCGACCCGGTCACCGTCCCGGCTACCGAGGTAATCGATGCCGCGCTCGAGGTAGTCGAGCATGTGCGCGTTGATCTCCGGAGAGAACGAGCTGATCACGGCTTTTTCGATGCGTCGTGGCTGGTGGGCCAGGGCGACCAGGGTCGCGGCGCCACCCCAGGAAAACGACAGCACGTGTTCGGCGGCGAAGTGGTCGATCAGCTCCAGGAGGATCTGCCCTTCGATTTCCTTGGTCAGCAATTTCTCGTGCAGGTTGTGGGCTTTCGACTTGCCCGCGTAGGGCTGGTCGTAGCAAACCACATTGAACTGCGGATGAAGGTTTTTCACGGTCTGTGCAAACGACGCAGTCGTGGCCATCGAGCCGTTGACCAAAATAATGGTCTTCTCTGCGGCGTCTGCGCGATAGAACTCCGTGTAAACCCGATACTGACCCTGTATATCCAGCACAGCGATTTCTGGCCTCATGTCATAAGACTCCAAGCAAGCGGGTATGCGCGCAAATGAGATTGCACGAGCTTTGTGACAGGTAGGCATACGCCTGGAATTTTTGAGCCCATGTCGATCCAGTGCAGTCCGGTCGACGGGTATTGTTATTGGCGGGCAGTCTGCCGGGGGAAAGCGGAACCTGAGGGTTCTCTACCGGCAAAAAGTTTCTTAGAAGTATGTTGTGACTCGTCGGTCACATTTCGGCCGACGTCCTGATTCAAGCAGGGGTCACGTCATCGCGCAAGTATCTTTGGAAAATTGTTCGACAACTTCTGCTGAGCGGTCGTCTGCTTAGATCAATTGAATCTCTTCGGTGCGTAATGCGCGGTACTCGCCCGGTTTCAGGGCACTGTCGAGCACCAGCGGGCCCATTCTTTCGCGGTGCAGGCGCAGCACCTTGTTGTCGAAATGGCCGAACATCCGCTTCACCTGATGATAACGGCCTTCGATGATGCTCAGGCGCGCCGATTTTGGCCCGAGCAAGACCAGTTCGGCAGGCTGGGTTGTAAGGTCTTCGAAGGCGAAGTACAGGCCTTCGGTGAATTTCAATGCGTATTGCGGGCCAATCTCTTGCTCGGTCTCGACGTAGTAGACCTTGGGCAGTTTGGTCTGCGGTTGGGTCAGGCGTCGCGACCAGCTGCCGTCGTTGGTGATCAGCATCAGGCCGGTGGTGTTGAAATCCAGGCGGCCGGCGATATGCAGGTCCTCCTTGTCCGGCTCATGGATCAGGTCGAGCACGGTCGGGTGTTGCGGATCGCGGGTGGCACTGACGCAACCAGGCGGTTTGTGCAGCATGAAATAGCGTGCAGGCTTGCCGACTTGCAGGACCTCGTCGTTGACCTCGACGCGGCTGAACTCGAGTACCTCGGTGTGCGGGTCGCTGACGATTTTTCCGTCGATGCTGACGCGCTTTTCCACCAGCAACAGACGCACCTGCTTACGGTTGAAGCGCGGCAGGTTGCTGAGGAAACGGTCAATGCGCATGACGAGGGATCGGTAGGAAAGGGGCGCGTATCTTACGTGATCGATTGTGCGGTTGCTTACAGCTGCGCCTCGACTTGCGCACAGCGTGGGCACAAACAGGATTTGTCGCGCAGTTCGGGCGGCAGTGCTTCGAGCACCGCCGGATCGATGCTGACGCCATAGCACCAGCAGGCCCGATCGGCGGTTCGCGGGTCGGCCAGGGCGCAGTCGTTGGAGGCGCCGCAGGCCGGGCAGAAATCTGGCTTATTCATGTAGGGTTATTCATAACTGGAGTGAGGCATTTCCACACAGGTGCGGTTACGGCCGGCTTGTTTGGCCCGGTACATCGCATGATCAGCCCTCGAGAGCAGCCTGTGCAAGGTGTCATCGGTCTGCAGGGAGCAGGCCGATGCTCACGATCAGCGGGCAGGCATTCTAAAGGCACTGGCGGGAAATAACTGCTCGATGTGCAGGGCGAACGATCATTGAGCAAGGTAACGCCGCCACCCACCCAAGTGACTGATATCCACCGCTCCCTCCAACCCATACGCCTCACAAATAAATCCACTCTCCCAGCGCCCATCGGCCAATTGCACCTTGCCCAACCCCAACGGTGCCGGGATCCCGGTCAAAAACGAGCCCAGCTCACGGCTCGGCAATTCCCAAACCTCCACCGCAATCGCCACCCCCCCGTCCTTCACGCGAACCATCCCGGGCCGAAACGGCGGGCCGCCGGCCAGGGCATACAGTTGATAGTCCGGCGAGCTGAACGTCGTCTCGACCAGTCGAGCTCCGCGCTGCTTCAATTGCCAATTCAGCGCCAGCCCATCCAGATGCGCACCACACACCACCAATCGCGCCCGGTCGTGACGTGCGACAGACGACGGAACCGGTGTCGCCAAACCTAGCTGGCGCTGCAACGCATCCGCTACACCCAACAAATACTGATCAGTAAACGCCCGCCCGAACAACGTCACGCCCCACGGCAAACCATTGCCCATGAAACCGCTGGGCACGGCGACGGCGGCGTAATCGAGCAGGTTCATGAAGTTGGTGTAGTAGCCCAGTTCCGAATTGCGCAGCACTGGCTCGGCGTCCAGTTCCGCCAGTGTGACGGGGCGGCCAATGGTGGGGGTGAGCACGCAGTCGAGGCCTTCCAGCGCCTGGTCGCACAGGGCTTTCAGCGCTTGCAGCCGGTACTGGGCGCGGAAGGTTTGCACGCCGTTCACCGCTGGCGCCTTGGCCAGCACCGCGCGAATCACCGGCAGTACAGCTTCAGGATTTTGCTCCATCAGTTCGCCGGCGACGCTGTAGCGCTCAGCCACCCACGGGCCTTCATAGAGTAAACGCGCCGCTTCAAGGAACGGCGACAAATCCAGTTCCACGGCTTCACCGCCCAAGGCATTGAGCTGGTCGATGGCGTCACCGAATAACAACGGGCCTTCAGGGCAGCCGAAGAATTCCAGATCCTGAGCACGCGGCACACCAAAGCGGAAGGGCCGAGGCGCACCAAACGCCGAGCCGTCATTCCACAACGGATTACTGCGGCTGTATTCATCGCGGGGATCAAGGTGCGCAGTGAGCGCGAGCAACTGGCTGGCTTCCCGAGCCGTCGCGGTGAACGTGGTCACACAATCGAGGGTGCGGCAGGCCGGAACCACACCGGCCGTGGAGATCAACCCTTTGGTGGCTTTCAACCCGACCAGATTGTTCAGCGCCGCCGGCACACGCCCGGAGCCTGCGGTATCCGTGCCCAGGGAAAAACTCGCCACGCCGAGTGCCACCGCCAGTGAAGAGCCGGCGCTGGAACCGCCCGACGGATACTCCGACAACACGCTGTTCGGGCACGCGCCATACGGCGAGCGACTGCCGTTAAGCCCGGTGGCGAATTGATCAAGATTGGTCTTGCCCAACGGAATCGCCCCCAGTGCCAGCAACTGCTCGACGATGGTCGCCGAACGCTGCGGCACATAAGCAAATGCAGGGCACGCCGCGGTCGTCGGAATGCCCGCCAGATCAATGTTGTCCTTGATCGCGAACGGCACGCCAAACAGCGGCAAGCTGTCGAGGTCGCGAACGTCGAGTGCGGCGAGGTACGGTTCCAGTTCTTCAACACTGAGCAAGTGGATGAACAGGTGATAGTCCGGGTTCAACGCCGCGGCCTTATCGCGCAGGCTCAGTAGCAGTTCACGGGGCGTGATGTTGCCGATGCGATAAGCGCTGCGCAGGGCGTCGAGTTGCAGATTGATGTTCATCGCGTTAGTCCTTTTCATAATGGGTTCAGTCGAGTTCCAGCACCACGACACGCTGTCCGGCACGCACCGCCGAACCCGGTTGCACACGAATCTCGCGTACCACTCCGGCCACGGGCGCGAGCAATGGGATTTCCATCTTCATCGACTCCAGAATCACCAGCACATCACCCGCGGCAACCCGGCTACCGGTTTCAACCTGAACCTGCCAAAGGTTGCCGGCGATGTGGCTGTCGACGCTCTGTTGACCGCTGGCCAGTGGTGCGTCGTCGGTGACTTCCGGGCCCCGTTCTTCACTGTCGAAATGCGCCTGGCCACTGGCGATCCAGCGCTCGCGTTCGGCGTTGAACGCGCCTTTTTGCTGATCGCGAAACGCGGCGATGCTTTCGGCTTCCTTCGTCAGGAAGGCTTGGTAATCCGCCAGATTCAGCTGGCTGTGCTCGATGTTCAGATCGAAGCGCCCGAGGGGGAAATCCCGTCGAATGCGCAGCAGTTCATCGGCACTGACCGGGTAGAAACGGATCTGATCGAAGAAGCGCAGCAGCCACGGTTTGCCATCGAATGCGGCGACCTCGCGATAGCGATTCCACATCTGCAACGTGCGGCCCACGAACTGATATCCGCCAGGGCCTTCCATGCCGTACACGCACAGGTAGGCGCCACCGATGCCCACCGAGTTTTCCGCGGTCCAGGTGCGGGCCGGGTTGTATTTGGTGGTCACCAAACGATGACGTGGATCGAGCGGCGTCGCGACCGGCGCACCGAGGTAGACGTCGCCCAGGCCCATCACCAGGTAGCTGGCGTCGAACACCGTGCGCTGCACTTCGTCGAGGTTTGGCAGGTCGTTGATGCGGCGGATGAACTCCAGATTGCTCGGGCACCACGGGGCGTCCTTGCGCACGGTGGTCATGTATTTTTCGATCGCCAACTGACAGGCCGGGTCGTCCCAGGACAGTGGCAGATGGACGATGCGCGAGGGCACTTGCAGGTCCTTGGCGGCGCACACGGCGTCCCATTCGCCGGCGACGATGCCGAGCAGATCGGCCAGCGGCAGTTGTTCGGGTTGGTAGTGCACTTGCAGCGAGCGGATGCCTGGGGTGAGGTCGATGACGCCGTGCAGGTTTTGGCTTTCCAGGGCTTGCATCAGTGCGTGGGCGCGGAAGCGCAGGACGAGGTCAAGCTCGGGTGCACCGATTTCCAGCAGCAGATGAGTGTCCCCCGACAGTCTCGCCACAAGCCGCGTATCACCCTGACCCAAATCCAACACCACAGGCGACACAACTCCCTGTAGGAGTGAGCCTGCTCGCGATAGCGGTGTGTCAGTCACATCAATGTTGGCTGTACTGCCGCCATCGCGAGCAGGCTCACTCCTACAGGGGGAATTCCATTTCAAGGCGAGGGTACGGGCGGTCTGGAGATCGACGGGGATAAATTGCACTTTGTCCCCGGCCTTCAATTGGCCCAGCTGCCAAAGATCCGCCTCGATCACCGTCACCGGGCAGACAAAACCGCCGAGGCTAGGGCCGTCGGGACCGAGGATGACCGGCATGTCACCGGTGAAATCCACCGCGCCAATGGCGTACGGATTGTCATGGATATTCGATGGATGCAGACCCGCCTCGCCACCATCGGCACGCACCCATTCAGGCTTCGGCCCGATCAACCGCACGCCGGTTCGGCTGGAGTTGAAATGCACTTCCCACTGGGTGGTGAAGAAGGTGCCGATGTAGTTTTCGGTGAAGTATTCCGGCGCACCGTGAGGGCCGTAAATCACCCGAATTTGCCGCACGGTGGGCAACTCGGTGGCCTGTTCTTCAGGCAGTTGTAGACCGCTGCTGTGATCGCTCAAAGCAAGGACATGCAACACGTCCCCGGCTCGCAACGCACGACCGCCATGCCCACCAAACTGGCCGAGGGTGAAGGTGCTTTTGCTGCCCAGGTAATCCGGTACTTGCAGGCCACCGCGCAGGCACAAATAACTGCGGGCGCCCGCACCGGCAATCGTACCAAGGCTCAAAGTAGCGCCCGCCGGTACCAGCAAAGCCGTGTTCATCGGCACCACTTCACCATTAAGGGTCAGTGGAATCACGGCCCCGGTCACCGCCACCACCGCGTCGCAATTGAAGCGCAGCAGCGGCCCGCTCATGGTGATTTCCAGCGCAGCGGCGCCTTCGTCGTTACCCAGCAAAAGGTTGCCAAGACGCAACGCACGACTGTCCATCGGCCCTGACGGCGGCACGCCCACGGCCCAGTAACCGAGACGGCCGGGATAATCCTGAACGCTGGTCTGAGTGCCGGCGCTGAGCACTTCAAAGGTGTTGGCCTGATAGGCCAAAACTTCCAGGCAACGGGTCCAGGGCTGGCCGCTGGTGAAGGGCACATCGAGCAGAATCTGCCGCAAATAATCGCGGTTGGTTTCCACCCCGTAGAGCAGGCTGTCGCCCAGCGCTTGATGCAGATCGGCAGCGGCTTCTTCGCGGCTCGGCGCCCAACTGATGACTTTGGCGATCATCGGATCGAAGTACGGCGGAATCTCGCAACCTGCCTCGACCCAAGTGTCGATGCGCAGGTGTTTGCCATCGGCGGCAGGGAAGATCACGGCGGTCAGCAAGCCTGGGCTCGGCTGAAAATCGCGCCCCGGATCTTCCGCGTAAAGTCGCGCCTGAATCGCATGACCGTCGGCTTTCAAACCTTGGCTCAATGTGCTCAGCGGCGGCAAGTCACCTGCCGCCAATTCGACCATCCAGCGCACCAGATCCACGCCCCAGACTTGCTCGGTGACGCCGTGCTCCACCTGCAAACGGGTGTTCACTTCGAGAAAATAGAAACGCTGAGCCTCGCTGTCGAAGACGAATTCGACGGTGCCGGCGCTGCGGTAATTCACCGCTTTCGCCAGTTTGATCGCCGCCGCGCACAGCTCTTCGTCCATGCCCTCGGGGAGGTTCGGTGCGGGGGTTTCTTCGAGGACTTTCTGGTTGCGCCGCTGCACCGAGCAGTCGCGCACGCCGAGGGCAATCACTTCGCCCTGGCCGTCGCCGAACACCTGGACTTCCAGATGTCGGGCGCGCTGGATGTACTTTTCGATGAACACCCCGGCGTCGCTGAAGTTGTTCTGTCCGAGGCGTTTGACCGCTTCAAAGGATTCGCTCAATTCGGCCGCACTGCGACACATGCGCATGCCGATGCCGCCACCGCCAGCGGTGCTTTTGAGCATGACCGGGTAGCCGACCTGTTCGCCAGCCATCAGCGCCGCGTCGAGGCTGTCGAGCAACTCGGTACCTTCGAGCATCGGTACGCCGTGTCGCTTGGCCAAGGCGCGCGCGGTGTGCTTGAGGCCGAACACGCGCAGCTGCTCTGGTGTCGGGCCAATGAAGGCGATGTTGGCGGCTTCGCACGCTTCGGCGAACGCAGCGTTTTCCGAGAGAAAACCGTAGCCGGGATGGATCGCCATGGCGCCGGTGGATTTGGCGATGGCGAGGATTTTTTCGACGGCCAGATAGGTGCCGGCGGCTGCGCCTTCACCGAGGCTGTGGGCTTCATCGGCTTGCAGAATGTGCAAACTGGCGGCATCAGCTTCGGAGTAAACGGCAACGCCCTGGACCTGCAACTCACGCAGGGTGCGCAGGATGCGACAGGCAATGGCGCCACGGTTGGCAATCAGGACTTTTTCGAACATGGCATAACCCCTGGAGGCGATAACGCATCAGCCTCGACTTGGGATGCGGGCCGTCCCGCAGTTTTTCGATAGGCGCCGAGGTCGTCCCCGACGGCAGAATCAGTTCACTCAAAAACACCACCGTCCCCCTGTGGGAGCGGGCTTGCTCGCGAAGGGGCCAGCACATTCAACATTGATGTCGACTGACACTCCGCCTTCGCGAGCAAGCCCGCTCCCACAGTTGATTAATGGTGTTTGGGCTGTTTGAGGCACTGGCCTGAACGGGCCTGGCACAGGGCAAACAACCATCGACGCAACCGCGCGAATTTCAGTTCCATACCAGCAGCTCCGCAGGGGTCGGGTTGTAGGCGTTGCATGGGTTGTTCAGTTGCGGGCAGTTGGAGATCAGCACGATCACGTCCATCTCGGCCCGCAGGTCGACGTACTTGCCCGGCGCCGATATCCCGTCCTCAAACGTCAGCCCGCCATCCGCCGTGACCGGTACGTTCATGAAAAAGTTGATGTTCGGCCCGATGTCGCCCTTGCCCAATCGCCCATCGTGGACGCAGGCCCGCAGGTAGTTGTCGCGGCAGCTGTGCATGTAGCGTTTCTCCAAGGCGTAACGCACGGTGTTGCTCTCTTGCGCACACGCACCGCCGAGGGTGTCGTGCCGACCGCAGGTGTCGGCAACGATGGTCAACATCGGCTTGCCGAGGTTGGAATAGAGCACGCTGCCGGTGCTCAGGTAGACGCTGTTCTGTCGGCGCAACGTGCGTTGTACGTCGTAGCGTTCCTTAGGGTTGGCGACGCTGTAGAACAACGTATCGACGGCCTGATTGCCTTCCAGGTCGAGGATGCGCAAGGTCTGGCCAGCCTTGACCTCCATCAGCCACGGTTCCCCGGCCGGGATGGTGGCGCGGTAGATCGCGGTTTCGGGCAGCTGTTGAGCGGTAGCGATTGCGAGTGACATGGCAGCGATCCTCAGGCGAACAGACGGTCGGTGTTGATGAAGCCGCGCTCGTTTTCCGGGCGCGAGGTGCGGCAGTGTTCGGCGACGCTGGCATCGGCGTTCATCCAGCTCAACTTCAATGGCTTCGGCGCGTACTCAGGTGAAGGATCCATCGGATGTTGCAGCGCGGTGAGCACCACCAGCGTGTCCATCGGCGCATACAACTCGATGTAGTCGCCGGCCCTGGAATGGCCTTCGACGAAATGAAAACGCCCGGCCTCATCGACGTTCACGCGACTGAACAGGTTGAGCGTCATCAGCAAATCGGACAGGCCCAAACCCCACTTGCCCAATTCCACCAACAGGTTGTCGGCGCCGTTGCGGAAGAAGCCGTTGCGCAGTTCCTGATAGCGCCCCGCGCCGTATTTTTCTGCGACCTCTTCAGCGCAGAGCACGCCGCCGAGGCTGTCACTCCAACCGCAGGTGTCGGCGGTAATGGCGGCGAGCACGCGGCCCATGTCCGAATACAGGCAATGGCCGGTGGTGAGCTTGGCGGTGTGTTGGCATTTGAGGCTGTCGGGCAGGTTCAGGCGTTCGGTTTTTTCATTGGCGTTGAGCAGCGTCAGGCTGACGTTGGCACCTCCGCGCAGGTCGGTCAGGCGCAGCAGTTGGCCGCGTTTCAGGACGAAGGAACGATGGCCACCGCCGGGGAGCATTTCTTCGGCGAAGGGCGGGAACAGTTGAGTCGAATCAGTCATTTCAAGATTCCTCTAAGCGATACGAAGCGTGCCCGCCAGCGCAGCCGGCAAGGCATCGACGGCGGCGCGGTTGACGCGGCGGTCGCTGTTCAAAGGGATGTCGTAGGTTATGCGGGCGCCATAGGCGCCGGGGGCGTGCGGGTCGAGGCGGACCTTGTCGAACACCAGCAGGCGAGTGCCGAGGCTGAAGCCTTCGGACAGGTCGTGGGTGACCATGAACACCGTCAATTGCGTCTCGCGCCACAGCTCCAGCAGCAGGCCGTGCATGTCTTTGCGAATGCCTGGATCGAGGGCGCCGAACGGTTCGTCGAGCAGCAACACGCGCGGCTTCATGATCAGCGCCTGGGCGATGGCCAGTCGTTGTTGCATGCCGCCGGAGAGCTGCGCCGGGTACTTGTCCCGCGAGTGGCCGAGGCCGACTTTGTGCAGCAGCACTGAGGCTTGTTCGCGTGCGTCTTTTTTAGCGCTGCCGAACAACCGCCCGAGCAGCGGCGAGCGCGGCAGTTCGAGGCCCAGGGCGACGTTGTCCAGCACCGTTAAATGCGGGAACACCGAGTAGCGCTGGAACACCACGCCACGGCTGGCATCTGGCTCGCTGGCCAGGGCCTGGCCATCCAACAGAATCTCGCCGCGACTGGCGCGTTCCTGGCCCAGCAAGAGCCGCAGGAAGGTCGACTTGCCACAACCCGACGCACCGACCAAGGTGCAGAACTCACCCTCGTTGACGTTCAGGTTCAGCCCTTCGAGCACCACCTGATCGGCGTATTGCTGCCAGACATTTTTCACCGTGATGAAGCTCATGCGCGGGCCCCCTCATACCAAGGGAACGCCCGTTGGGTCAGGCGCTTGATGCCCCAATCCATCAGCCAGGCGAGCAGGGTGATCCACACCACGTAGGGCAAAATCACGTCCATCGCCAGGTAGCGGCGTACCAGGAAAATCCGGTAGCCGAGGCCGTCGGTGGAGGCGATGGCTTCGGCGGCGATCAGGAACAACCACGCCGAGCCAAGCATCAGCCGCAGCGAGATCAGCAGGCGCGGCAGCAATTGCGGCAGCACCACGCGCAGCATCAGCGTCCAGGTCGAAGCGCCGAGGGTCTGGGCCTTGATCAGCAACTCGACCGGAATCTCTCGGGCGCGTTGCTCCAGATCACGGGCCAGGCACGGGGTGATGCCGATCACGATCAGCATGACTTTCGACAATTCCCCCAAGCCGAACACGATGAACAGAATCGGCAGGATCGCCAACGGCGGCACCATCGACAGCACCGTCAGCAACGGCGACAACGGCGCGCCAAACAGCGGCAGCGTACCGGCGGCGATGCCCAGGCACAGCCCGGCCAGTGCGCTGATGCCAAGGCCGATGGCCAGGCGGCGCAGGCTGGACGCGGTGTCTTGCCACCACACGTATTCACCGGTGCGGGTGTCGGCGGTGAAGGCCAGGCGCTTCACCGCGTCGGTCATCTGCACGGCGCTCGGCAGCAACTTGTCGTTGGGGTTGTCCGTCAGCCGCTCGGCCGAGCCCATGAAGTAGGCGAACAGCACCAGGGCGAACGGCAGGATCACCAACAGCAGGCGACTGGGGCGATCCGGGTGGCGATTGATCAGGCGCATGGCCAGGTCCTCCTGATTACAGCTTGGCGTCGGCGGCCAACTGCACGTAGGTCGGGTCGAAGCGCAGCTTGAGGTTGTTCTTGTCGCCGCTGGTCACGCCGTTGGCGAACGCCATGCCGACCGCGCTGGTGTCCTTGGCGCCTTCACCCAGCAAGCCATGCTGGAACGAAAACTCGGCCACCTTGCGCATGGTTTCCGGCAGTTGCTTGCTGGTGGAGAACGCCAGGGCTTCTTTGGGGGTGGCGAACAATTTGGTGGTGTCCAGTTGCGACTGGAAACCGGCCAGATCGGTGCCCGAGGCTTTGGCCATGTGTTCGAGAGCGGCTTTGCTGGCGGCGTTTTTGGCGTTCATCAATTCCACCACTTCGAACCAGGCGCCGGTCAGCGCTTTGCCCAGAGCCGGGTTGTCTTTGAGGGTGGCGCTGTTGACCACCATCATGTCCATGATTTCGCCGGGGATCTGGCTGGAGTTGAACACTTCGGTCACCGCAGGCTTGGCCTTGATGTCCGAAAGCATCGGGTTCCAGGTGGTGACGGCGTTGACCTGATCGGTGTTGAAGGCCGCCGAGATGTCGGCGTCGGAGGTGTTGACCACTTTCAGGTCTTTCTCGGTGAGATCGACCGAATCCAGCGCCCGGGCCAGCAAATAGTGGGAGACAGAGAGCTCCACCAGATTGACGTCCATGCCTTTGAGGTCGGTGACTTTCTTGCCGTCGCCCTTCAGCACAATGCCGTCGTTGCCGTTGGAGAAGTCGCTGACGATCAGCGCGGTGCTGTCGACGCCACCGGCCGCCGGAATGGTCAGCGCGTCCATGTTGGTCATGGTGCAGCCATCGAACTGGCCGGCGGTGTATTGATTGATTGATTCGACATAGTCGTTGAGCTGCACCACATCGATCTTGATGCCGTACTTCTTCGCCCATTTGTCGACGATGCCTTGGCTGCCGGCGTATTCCCACGGCATCCAACCGGCGTAGATGGTCCAGCAGACGCTGAAGTGGTCTTTCTGTGCGGCCTGGGACGAGACGCTCACGAGGGCTGCGAAAGCAGCGGCGAGCAGGGCGGGTAAACGAAGCTTGAGCATGGGTGGTTCTCCAGTTGATCAAGGGCGGGCAGGAGTCAACGCGGCACCGTGAACGGTGGCTTGTCTCCCGGGCTTTTATCCCGCCGTGTAACCTCAACTGGAGGTCGCCAACTCTCGGACCAGCCACTCGCCTTAACGAGCCGGAACCCTAGTCAGCCATTGCAAATTGTGGTGCCGCGAACCTGTGATGACTCCTGCACGTCTTTGCTAAAGCGAGAGCCGTGCCAAGTTGGCTTGAGCGCTCTAGCGTGGGCATTTACGCAATTAGCGCGTTGGGGAGAGGTGGCGACGTCGCCTTGTGATGGTGCATGGGTGCACCGCAATGGATCGGGCCGGCCGCTGATCTGAAGGTCCTGGCGGCTCGGCACTCGATGGAATATTTCCAGTCAAAACAGGTGTCAGCCGGCGTGTTCCGGCTGTGGGTCTTTCAGGAGGCCGCCATGTTTCGTCGACTGTTGTTTGGTGTTGTTCTCGGTCTGGGGTTGTCCGGCTGCTACTACTACGCCGGTGGCTACGATGTGTATTCCGCGCCTTATTACTACCCCGACTATTCACCCTATTCCTACTATTACGGACCGCGCTATTACTATGGTCCGCGCTTTTATGGTGGCTATCGTTACTACTATTGGGGCGGGCATTCACCTCGTTATTACGGAGGTGGATATCGTGGTGGCCACCACTAATCAGCGGGTGAATGGATGAAAAACCTTTCATCGGCGACTTGTTTCAATGTGTTTCAGGAACGCACCAGCTTTGGAAAACGATGTCTGATCTTTCGACAGTCAGCGAATAATTGACTGTCGCCTGCCAGCGTCGCTGGTGTGGCTCACTCGCGGTCCAGGAGGCCGCCATGTATCTGCGAATTCTTCTGATTGCTGTATTGGGATTGTCTCTTGGTGCATGCGTGCCCTATTCCGATGGAGGAGCCAGCTACTACAGTTCCGAGGTCTATACCTCGCCATCCTATTATGACGGCGGACCTTACTATTCAGGCGGCGGCGGTTACTACACGCAACCACGTCGGTACTACGCACCGCCAGCGCGGTATTACCAGCCAACACCGCGGTATTACTACCAGCCGCGGGTTTATCAACCGGCACCGCGTTATTACCAGTCGTCGCCACGAGCCGATTACCGGGCTCATCAGAATCGCGGCTGGGATGACCATAACCGCGGCGGCTGGGATAACCATAACCGTGGCGGTTGGGACGGTCGTAGCCGCGGTGGAAACAACGACTATCGCGGCGGTCATGGCGGACGCGACAACCGTGGCGGAAGGGGCGACCACAGCGGTCGCGGTGATAACGATGGCCGAGGCGGCCACCGTTAAACACTCATAAAAAAGCGGCGCATGAAGCGCCGCTTTTTTATGCCCAGATTTCATTATTCCTACAGATCGGCCAGAGGATGCCGGCCTTCCCAGGCCTTGTGGAAATGCGCTTCTACCACCGCATCCGGCAGGTTATTGATGTCTGGCCAGTGCCAATGCGGTTTTTGATCCTTGTCGATCAACCGTGCGCGCACGCCTTCGCTGAACTCGGGATGACGGCAGCAGTTGAGGCTCATGGTGTATTCCATCTGAAAGACTTGAGCCAGCGACATGTGCCGGGCGCGGGCGATCTGCTCCCACACCAGATGAGCGGTCAGGGGCGAGCCTTCGCTCATGGTTTTCGCGGCACGGCTGAGCAGCAGATCCGTGTTGTCGCGCAGCTGGCTGATGGCCTTCCAGGCGCAGCGCACGTCACTGACATCCAGCAGCTCATCGATCTGCTGGCGTCGTGGTAGCCACTGGGCTTCAGGCATTTGCGCGATGGCTTCCTGCTGCAAGGCCTTGAGCAGGCTGTTCAGCTGCATCGGTGTCTGTTCCTGCCAGTTCAACTGCAGTAGGCCTTCCATCAGTTCTTCCTGCTGTTCATCGAGCAGGAAACGGTCGGCCAGGTCGAGATCGATCGCATCGCGACCGTTTATATGGGCGCCGGTCAGACCGAGAAACAATCCGAGCTTGCCGGGCAGGCGCGACAGAAACCAACTGGCCCCGACATCCGGGTACAAACCGATACTGATCTCCGGCATCGCCAGGCGGCTGCTCGGCGTAACAATTCTAATGCCCGCCCCTTGCAGCAGCCCCATGCCGCCGCCGAGCACATAGCCATGCCCCCAGCAGATCAGCGGTTTAGGATAAGTGTGCAGATTGAAGTCCAGGCGATATTCCGCCGCAAAGAAATGCGCGGCCAACGGCGGCACTTCGCCGGGATGGGCGCGACAGGCTTCCACCAGGCTGCGGACTTCGCCACCGGCGCAAAAGGCTTTGGCACCGTTGCCGCGCAGCACGACGCAGACGATTTGTGGCTCTTTGGCCCAGACGTCCAGTTGATCGCGCAAGGCGTTGATCATCGGCAAGGACAGGGCATTGAGGGACTTTTCGGCATCCAGGCTGGCGACTCCGATGCGTGCGCCGTCGGTGCCAGTGAGTTCTTCGAAGTGCAGATTCATCGTGACCTCGATCGGGAATTTGAGCGTTCAGTATGATCGCTATGTAGGAAAGTGCTGGATCTGCGTCAGATCAATTGACAAGCGTGATGGGCTTTCCTAGGGTTCGCCCCATTGTTTTTGCCGGATGTAACCATGACTGCTGACGACCGTATCAAACTCGAACCGAGCTGGAAGGAGGCACTGCGTGCCGAATTCGACCAGCCCTACATGGCAGAGTTGCGCAACTTCCTGCAAGAGGAGCGTGCGGCAGGCAAGGAAATCTACCCTCCGGGACCGATGATTTTCAACGCGCTCAATTCGACGCCGCTGGATAAAGTCAAAGTCGTCATCCTCGGCCAGGACCCGTACCACGGTCCGGGACAGGCCCACGGCTTGTGCTTTTCAGTGCAACCGGGCGTACCGGCGCCGCCGTCGCTGGTGAATATCTATAAGGAGTTGAAACGCGATCTGAACATCGACATCCCGACCCACGGTTGCCTGCAAAGCTGGGCTGACCAGGGCGTGCTGATGATCAACACCACCATGACCGTGGAACGCGCCAACGCCAACGCCCATGCGGGCAAAGGCTGGCAACACTTTACCGATCGGATTATCGAAGTGGTCAGCGAACACCAGCCACATCTGGTGTTCCTGCTGTGGGGCGCGCATGCCCAGAGCAAGCAGAAACTGATCGATGCCACCAAGCACCTGGTGCTGACGTCGGTGCATCCATCACCGCTGTCCGCCTATCGCGGCTTCCTCGGGTGCGGGCACTTCAGTCGAACCAATAAGTTTCTGGAGCAGAATGGCGAGACGCCGATTGAGTGGCGGTTGCCGCCGGTTTGAGGGGTTAATGATCGTTCCCACCACTCTGCGTGGGAATGCAGCCCGGGACGCTCTGCGTCCCATCCAAAGCCGAACGCGGAGCGTCCGTTGAGGCATTCCCACGCGGAGCATGGGAACGATCAGGTTAGGGGGCGTCGGGCTGCCGATTCCAATACTTGAACAACGGTTCCGCCAGAAACAACACAAACAACAAGCGCATCACCTGCATCGCCGTCACCAACGGCACCGACAACTGCAATGTCTCTGCCGTCAGGCTCATCTCCGCAATCCCGCCGGGCATCATGCCTAACGTCAGCGAACGCAAATCCAGATGCGTCAGCGCACTCAACCCCAATGCTGCCAGCGTGGCGATCAACATGGTCAGCACCGTGCCGATCAAGGTCCGCCCCATAAACGACGGCGCACGCCGGAAAAACTGCCGATTGAAGTGACACCCCAACCCGCTGCCAATCAGCCATTGGCCGATCTGGCTGCCGCCGTTAGGCAAACTGATGTGCAGGTCCCAGCCAATGCTCACCGCCGCACTCACCAGCAACGGACCGAACAGCCACGGATTGGGTTGACGCAGACGCTCCCAGAGCCAGGCGGCGAGGGCACCCGCCGGGAATAGAAGTGCCAGCCAGCGCCAGTCAACGGAAGTGGCATGGGACAGTGGTGCACCGTCACCCAGCCAATACTTGAACGCCGCCGGAACACACAGCACCACCACCAACACCCGCAGACTTTGCCCCGCCGCAACGCGACTGAGCACCGCGCCGTTACGCGCGCCGAGGTTGACCATCTCCCCGGAGCCGCCGGGCATGCTGGAAAAGAACGCGGTGGCGCGATCTTCACCGGTACGCCGCATCAACCAGACACCCACCACGGCCGAGAGACTGGTGACCAATGCACCGAAGAAGATCAGACCGAAGTGGCTCAGGACCTGCTCCATCACCACCGGGGTGAAGTGCAGGCCGATGCCGATGCCGACAATCCACTGGCCGCACTTGCGGCCGCCAGGGATTTCCGCCAATTGCCAGGGTGTCAGGCAACGCACCAGGATGATCGCCAGCAACGAGCCGACCATCCATGGCAGTGGCCAGCCAATCTGGCTGGCCAGGTAACCGCCCAGCAGACCGACCAGCGGAGTTCCCCACCAGGCTTTGAAGGGTGTTCGATCAGACATCGGCGATAACGCGCCGGGCGACCGAACGTTTGCGCCAGATTCGCAGGATCGGCATCAGCAGCATGATTGCGGTCAGTACCCAGACACCGAAGGTGATCGGGCTGGACCAGAGGATTTCCAGCGCGCCGTTGGAAATCGACAGGGCGCGACGCAGGTTCTGCTCCATCAGGCCACCAAGGATGAAGCCCAACAGAACCGGTGACAACGGGAAATCCAGCTTGCGCAGGATGTAACCGAAGATGCCGATGCCGATCATCAGGAACAAGTCGAAGGTGGTGGCGTGCACCGCGTAGACGCCGATCCCGGTGATGATCGCAATCACTGGCACCAGCGCCCAGTTCGGCACGGCCAGGATGCGCGTGAAGATGCGGATCATCGGGATGTTGAGGATCACCAGCATGATATTGGCGACGAACAACGAAGCGATCAGGCCCCAGACAATGTCCGGTTGCTGTTGAAACAACAGCGGACCCGGGGTGATGTTGTACAGCGACAGTGCGCCGATCATGACCGCCGTGGTACCGGAACCCGGAACGCCGAGCGTCAGCATCGGCACCAGGGCACCGCAGGCTGCGCCGCCGATGGCGGTTTCCGGCGCCGCGAGGCCACGCATGTCGCCTTGTCCGAACGTGCCATTGGCGCCGGCGATACGTTTTTCGGTCATGTAGGCCACGGCACTGGCCAGTGTTGCGCCGGCACCCGGCAGAACGCCCATGATGAAACCGAGCAGACCGCAACGGATGTTCACCACGAACACCGACGACGCTTCCTTGAAGTTGAACATCATCCGGCCGGTCGCTTTCACCGCTTCCTGGCCGCGATGGGTTTTTTCCAGCAGCAGAAGGATTTCACTGATGGAGAACAAGCCCAGTACCAGCACAACGAACTGAATGCCGTCGGTCAAATGGATGTTGTCCCCGGTGAAACGGTACACGCCGCTGTTGGCATCGATCCCGACGGTCGACAAAAACAAACCGATCAGCGCGGCGATAAAAGTCTTCAGTGGTCGATCACCGGCCATGCCGCCGAGGCAGACAATCGCGAACACCATCAGCACGAAATACTCTGCCGGTCCAAAGGCAATCGCCCATTTCGCCAGCAGCGGGGCGAACAGCACCATGCCACAAGTGGCGATGAACGCACCGATGAACGAACTCCACGCCGACAGCGACAACGCTACACCCGCCAGACCCTTGCGAGCCATTGGGTAACCGTCGAGGGTGGTCATGACGGTGGAGGCTTCGCCCGGAATGTTCAGCAGGATCGAGCTGATCCGGCCGCCGTATTCACAACCCAGGTACACCGCCGCCAGGAGGATCAGCGCCGACTCCGGCGGCAGACCGAGGGCGAATGCAATCGGAATCAGCAACGCCACGCCGTTGATCGGGCCCAGGCCTGGCAATAGCCCGACGACGGTGCCGATCAGGGTGCCGCACAGCGCGGTCACCAGGTTGTACGGGCTCAGCGCGACGCCGAAGCCCTGACCCAAATAGCCAAGAGTATCCATATCAGTTCTCCAGAACGTCGAGCACGCCCAGCGGCAGTGGCACGTCCATCACCTTGTCGAACAGCAGATAAAGACCGATAGCCATCAGGCTGATGATCACCGTACTGGGTAGCCAGCGGCCGCCATACAGGCGTGCCATAGGGATGCCAATCAGAATGCTGGCGACGATGAAACCAAGGGGTTCGAAGGCCCCGGCGAACACCAGCAACAGCAGTACGCAGATGCCGATCTTGATCAGGGTTTCACGGTCGAGTTTCGGGTCGTCGTCACTGTGCACGATCGGTGTCGGACGAAACACCATGTACAACAGACCAAGGCCCATCAGGCCGAGCATCAATAGCGGGAAGGCTCGGGGCCCCACCGGTTCGTAGGAAAAGGCCGCTTGATACGGCCACGCCATCAGCGCCAGGCCAACACAGGCCAGCAACAGCACCGAAGCGAAAATGCGTTGTAAGAGCATGAGAAACTCCTGTGCCGCGGCCCCGCAGAACGGGGGCCGCAGCCGCTAGACAGAGGCGATCACTGAATCAGGCCGAACTCTTTGGCCAGCACTTTGTAGTCCGCCACCTGCTTCTTCACGTAGGTGTCCAGCTCCGGGCCGGTCATGGCGAACGGGAACAGTTCACGCTGATCACGCAACTTGGCGAACTCTTCAGAAGCCAGCAGTTTGTCGAAAGCGTCTTTCCACCAGGCGTAGTCTTCATCGCTGACTTTTGGCCCGAGGTAGAAGCCGCGAACCACTGGCCAGACGATGTCGTAGCCTTGCTCTTTGGCGGTCGGAATGTCTTTCATTTCCGGCTCGTCCAGACGCTTCTCGGCGAACACGGCCAGCAAGCGCATGTCACCGCTCAGGATGTGTGGCATGGAGTCGGAGATGTCGGTGCTGCCAACCTGAATGTGGCCGCCGAGCAGGGCGGTGGCGATTTCACCGCCGCCTTCGAGGGCGACGTAACGCAGGTCACGCGGGTTGATCCCGGCGGCCTTGGCGATCAGGGCGGTCTGCATCCAGTCCTGGCTGCCGACGGTGCCGCCGGAGCCGATCACCACTTTGCTCGGATCTTTCTTCAACGCCTGAACCAGATCGTCCAGGGTCTTGTAAGGCGAATCGCTTTTCACCGCGATGGCGCCATAGCTTGTTCCAACGGCGGCCAACCAGCGCACGGCGCTTTCATCAAAACGGCCGAACTTGCCTTGGGCCAGGTTCAACAGCGAACCGCTGGACCACGCCACCAGCGTGCCAGCATCGGCCGGACGCTGGGCGACCACCGCGTTGTACGCCACCGCGCCGACACCGCCGGGCATGTAGGTCACGCGCATCGGTTTGGTCAGCAGTTTCTGATTCACCAGCGCGCTTTGCGCCAGCTTGCAGGTCAGGTCGAAACCGCCGCCTGGCGAGGCCGGGGCGATACATTCCGGGCGTTTGGGTTCGGCGAGCAATTGGCCGGCGAACAGCAGGGCGCTGGCGGTGAGAGCAACTTTACGCAGTGATAAGTTCATTCAAGTCTCCTGGGGAGTTGTTGTTATAGGTTTACTGAATTACCAAAGGGCAACGCTATAGCTCACCAGCAGACGCACTTCATCGGCATCGCGAGCGGAGTAGTTGGAGCGGTAAGTGGCATTACGCAGGCGCACGGCGACATCCTTGAGCGCGCCGCTTTGTACGACGTATTTGATTTCGGTGTTGCGTTCCCACTCTTTGCCTTCGTCACCGTTCTTGAGCTTGATGTTGTCACCGCTCAGGTAACGGCTCATGAAACTCAGGCCGGGGATGCCGAGTTTGGCGAAGTCATAGTCGTAGCGCGCCTGCCAGGAATGTTCTTCGGCGCCGGCAAAGTCATTGATCTGAACGAAGTTGACCAGGTACGGGTCACTGCCATCGACATAAGGGAACGCGCTGTCGCCGGACATGTGCTGATAGCCGGCGCTGAATTTATGCCCGCTCAAGGCGTAGCTCACCAGGCCGTTGAGGGATTTGTTGTCGATCTTGCCGCCACGGGCCGCACCCTGGTCATCACTGATGGCCAGGCGCAGATCGGTGCCGAAAGTACCGGGGCCGAACGGTTGCGAAGCGACAATACCGAGGAAGTGCTGGTTGTAGACTTCATCGAGTTGCGCGAAGTGGTAGCTGCCGGTGATCTTGTCGGTGAACTTGTAGTCCACGCCGCCAAAGTCAAAGTGCTTGCCGGCCACGGTACCGGCGAAGCGGCTGTTCTTGTTGTTGAGGGCGATGTCCTCGAAGTCGGTGCTGTCGCGGTCCTTGGCTTTCTCCAGACGCCCGCCGGTGAAGGTCAGGTTCTTGATCTCTTTGGAGGTCAGCATTCCACCTTCAAAAGTCTGCGGCAGGATGCGCCCGTCGTTGGGCTTGAGGATCGGCAGTTCCGGAATCAGGCTGCCGATTTTAAGTTCCGTGGCGGAGATTTTCACTTTGCCGGTCAGGCCAAGCTTGGAGTACTCATCGGCCGCGCGGCCGTCGTCATGGGTTGGCAGCAGGCCGGTGCCGGTGCGGTCGGGACTCGAATCGAGTTTGACCCCCAGCATGCCCAGCGCATCGACACCGAACCCCACGGTGCCGTCGGTGTAACCCGATTGCAGATTGAGCATGAACCCCTGGGCCCATTCGTCCCGCTTGGATTGCTGGGCGCTGGTACCGTCGCGAAAGTCGCGGTTGAAATACATGTTGCGGGTTTCGAGGGTTGCCGTACTGTCTTCGAAGAAGGCAGCCTGGCTCAACGGCGAAAAGCCGGCGAGGGCGGCAGCACTGGCAAGGGCGGTGTAGCTGAGGCGGGAAAAGCGAGCAGGCGGGCAAGCCTGGAGCTGCATGGACTGCATCTTGAAGTACTCCGTTTATTGTTCTTATTGGCGAAAACGCTTCGAGGCGTTTTTCGTACGCTATGTGCGGTAGCGACGGCAGTCGAAACTGTCCGTGGCTGGACTCTAACCGGCCAACCTTTCGCTAACCTTTCAGAAGACTTTCACGGTTTTCGGGCTTCACAGCGGCGGTTGCGGCTGTAAACTCCGCGCCAAAGAATGGCGTCGGCCATCCCTGAATGAGGTAAGGATCCATGCGTGTTCTGCTCGTCGAAGACCATCTGCAGCTCGCCGAAAGTGTCGCCCAGGCGCTCAAGAGCACCGGGCTGACCGTGGATGTGCTGTACGACGGCGTGGCGGCCGACCTGGCGTTGAGCAGCGAGGAATACGCCATGGCGATTCTCGACGTCGGCCTGCCACGCATGGATGGCTTCGAAGTGCTGGCGCGCCTGCGGGCGCGGGGCAAGAACCTGCCAGTGTTGATGCTGACCGCCCGCAGCGACGTCAAGGATCGGGTCCACGGTCTGAACCTTGGCGCTGACGATTACCTGGCCAAACCTTTCGAACTGACCGAACTCGAAGCCCGGGTCAAAGCCTTGCTGCGCCGCAGTGTGCTCGGCGGTGAACGCCTGCAGCGCTGCGGTGTGCTGGCCTATGACCTGGACACCCGGCGCTTCACCCTTGGCGAAGAGTTGCTGACCCTGACCTCCCGCGAGCAGGCGGTGCTCGAAGCCCTGATTGCCCGTCCCGGTCGGGTGATGAGCAAAGAGCAACTGGCCTCGCAAGTCTTCGGACTGGACGAAGAGGCCAGCCCCGACGCCATCGAGATCTATGTCCATCGCCTGCGCAAAAAGCTCGACGGTCAACCGGTCGTCATCGTGACCTTCCGCGGTCTCGGCTACTTGCTGGAAAGCCGCGATGCATAAGCCCAGCAGCCTGCGTTGGCGGTTGCTGTGGAATCTGGCGCTGTTGCTGGTGGTGTTGATGTTGGCCAGTGGTTTGAGCGCTTACTGGAACGGTCGCGAAGCGGCCGACACCGCCTATGACCGGACCTTGCTGGCCTCGGCGAGGACCATCGCTGCGGGCGTCTCCCAGCGTGACGGCACGCTGAGCGCCGACGTGCCCTACGTGGCCCTCGACACCTTCGCCTACGACAGTGCGGGACGGATTTTTTACCTGGTCAACGACATCAATCAGAAGCTGATTTCCGGTTACGAAAACCTTCCGCCACCGCCGCCGGGAACGCCACGCACCGATGACTATCCGGCACTGGCGCGCTTCTATAACGCCAAGTACCAGGGGCAGAACGTGCGCGTGGTGAGCCTGCTCAAACCCGTGAGCGAGCCGAACATGAACGGCATGGCGGAAATCCGCGTGGCGGAAACCGATGAGGCGCGGGTCAGCATGGCCCGCAGCCTGGCGGCGGACACGTTGCTGCGTCTGGGTATGTTGGCGATGGGTGCGTTGTTGTTGGTGTGGTTTGCGGTCAGCGCCGCGTTGCGTCCGTTGGAACGCTTGCGCACCGCGGTGGAAGAGCGTCAGTCGGACGATCTGCGGCCATTACCGTTGGTGGAAGTGCAACGCGAATTATGGCCGCTGGTGCGCGCGCTCAATCACTTTACCGAGCGCTTGCGCGGGCAGTTCGAGCGTCAGGCGCAGTTCATCGCCGATGCCGCCCATGAGTTGCGTACGCCCCTGGCGGCGCTCAAGGCACGACTGGAGCTGGGTTTGCGCTCGACCGAACCTGAAACCTGGCGCAATACATTGGAAACGGTCGCCCAAAGTACGGACCGTTTGACTCACCTTGCCAATCAATTGCTCTCGCTGGCACGGGTCGAAAACGGTGCCCGGGCCATCGCCGAGGGCGGCGCGCAGTTGCTTGACCTCAGTCAGCTGGCTCGCGAACTCGGCATGGCCATGGCGCCGCTGGCCCATGCGCGCGGTGTGGCGCTGGCGCTGGAAGCGGACGAACCGGTGTGGTTGCGCGGCGAGCCAACGCTGTTGAACGAACTGTTGAGCAATCTGGTGGATAACGCGCTGGCGCACACGCCGTCGGGTGGCAACGTGATTCTTCGGGTCACGGCACCGGCTGTGTTGGAGGTCGAGGACGACGGCCCAGGCATTCCTCTTGAAGAGCGCGATCGGGTGTTCGAGCGCTTTTATCGGCGCAACCAGCAGGTGGCCGGTTCGGGATTGGGACTGGCGATTGTTGGCGAGATCTGCCGCGCACACCTGGCTCAAATCAGCCTGCACGATGGCGAGCAGGCGGGGTTGAAGGTGCGGGTGAGTTTTATCGCCGGATAGTTTTTCGGTGTCAGGGCTGACCCCTTCGCGAGCAAGCCCGCTCCCACATTGGTCCTGTGAACACAGATCAAATGTGGGAGCGGGCTTGCTCGCGAAGGGCGCGACGCGGTCTAGATTAGTAAAACATCGACCGTGACTCTTCCAGATCGCGGCATACTGCCTCGTTCTCCGGATCAATTCCCAGCTTTTTGAACGCCGGCACGCTGAATGCGTCGATACGGGCGAGGGGATGATCGGTGTCCTTGTGGCAATACAGGCTGGCCACTTGCACCAGATCGACATAGTCGACCCGCTCGGACTGTCGATTGAAGTCCAGATAAAGCCCCGGCACCTGTACCAGCATCTCCGGAAACTCCCAGACCCTGAGCAGTTTGTCGCCGAGCAGTGGATGAATGTGATCGATCACATGGTTGAGGCTGACCGGGTCAGCCAGCAGTTCATAGTGATCTTCGGCGTAGGTCAGGATCGGCAACACACCGATCTGATGCACCAGTCCGCCAAGGGCTGCCTGGTCGGGCTTGAGTTGCGTGTACCGGCGGCACAACGCATAGCTGATCCCGGCGATTTCCAGGCTTTTGCGCCAGACATCGCGCATTTTCTGTTCCACCACCTCGGAGCGGGCATGGAAAATCTGTTCCATGACCAGACCGATGGCCAGGTTGCTGCTGTAATTGATGCCCAGTCGAGTGATTGCCGTGTGCAGGTCAGTGACTTCCTGGGTCGCGCGCAACAGCGGGCTATTGACCACTTTGATCAGACGCGCCGACAGCGCGGTATCGCGGCCGATCACTTTGCTCAGGGTGCTGACACTGATTTCCGGGTCTTCGGCGGCCTTGCGAATCTGCAGGGCCACTTCCGGTAACGTTGGCAGAACCAGGTCATCGTTATCGATGGCCTCAACCAAATCCTGTTGGACCTTTTCCGCCAGCTCGCTCATTTCGTTTCTCTAGGTATTGCGACAAATGCTGCTGTTAACGCTGGATTTCGCGATCGCGATCCAGTTCGTAAGGCAGGTCGAGCAGGTGCAGGGCTGGCCCTTCGAGCGCGCCCAGATGGATATCACCGCCTTCTGCTGCTTCGGCTTGCAGCACGGCCAGGAGTTCAATGTTTTGCTCGGCGTTGGCGGCCAGCACCACTTCGCCGATAGAGCTGCCGTGGGTAGGGGAAAACAAGGGTGTGCCAGGTTCAGGCAACTCGTTGGCATCCAGTGTCAGGCGATACAAGCGGCGCTTGAGTTTGCCCAGGTACTGCATGCGCGCAACGATTTCCTGGCCGGTGTAGCAGCCTTTCTTGAAGCTCACGCCACCTACGGCTTGCAGATTGAGCATCTGCGGGATGAACAGTTCGCGAGTACTCGGCATGACCTGACCGATCCCTGCGCGGATCTGGCCCAACAGCCATTGATTCAGATCGCCTTCGGCCAATACGGCGGACAGCTTGCCCTTGATAAGGTCGGCCTGGTCGGCGGCGACCCAGAGTTCGGCGCGGTCCGGCGAGACGCGAATGGCGATCAAGCCGTCATTGCGCGCGACGCTGTCGGTGTCAGCCGGAAGATCAAGACCGAGGCTGATCAGCGCCGCATCGCCATGGTCGATGCCGAAGCGGACCCAGGCAGCGCTTTCGTCGGTCAGTTTGGACTTGGAGAACACCGCGTACTTTTTCAGGTCCGCCAGTTGCGGTTCCAGCAGTTCGGTGGCCATGGCCATCAGAACGCCGTCGCCTTCCAGCAGGATGCGGAAACTCGACTGCATCCGGCCCTTCTGCGTGCAGCGGGCGCCGAGGCTGGCCTGGGTGTCACTCAGGTAATTGAGGTTGCAGGTCAATTGGCCTTGCAGGAATTTGCCGGCGTCCGCGCCGCGTACTGCGAGAACGCCTTCGTGAGACAGGGTGCAGAAAAAAGCAGAATCGGCCATGGGTCATCGCAGGATAAAGAGTCTGGGGGACATCATAAGGGGGCGCTCTTGAAATGGGTAGTTCACAAAGGATCGTTGGTGGCCGACCAAAGCCGAGTGTTCGACTCCGCCTGGGGCTGTATACTTGCCGCCTATTTGAGGAGCGCTCCATGGTCGAAGATGTTGAACTGAATCGCCTCTACTGGCACAGCCGCCGCGGCATGCTTGAGCTTGACGTGTTGCTGGTACCGTTCGTGAAGGAGGTCTATCCGCACCTCAATGATGTCGACCGCGATTGCTACCGCAAGCTGCTCGAATGCGAAGATCAGGACATGTTCGGCTGGTTCATGGAACGCGCCGAATCTGAAGATCCGGAGCTTCAGCGCATGGTTCGCATGATTCTGGATCGTGTCCAGCCCAAATAATGCGTTCGAATGCCGCTGGCATGCCTCACGGCAGTTGCTGGCGGCGTATCTTCTGGCCCAGCTGTTCGCGCTGGGTTCGCTGTGTCTTCTCTCTATACCGGTCTGGGCCAGTCTGCTCGGCGCTTTTTGCTGTCTGGCTCACGGTGCTTGGGCGTTACCGCGGCAAATTCTGCTGACACACCCAAGAGCATTTCGCGGCTTGCGTCGCAATGCCGATGGTTGGCAATTGTGGAATCAGGAGGAGGGTTGGCAATCGGTGCAGCTACGACCGGACAGCCTGGCGCTCCCTTTGCTCGTTGTGCTGCGTTTTCGACTGCGAGACGAGCGGCGGGTCAGATCAATCTGCGTTCCCCGCGACTCGCAGGCGGCGGATATGCACCGGCGCCTGCGGGTTCGGCTCACGTTCAGTCGACGTAGGTGGGCGGCACCAGAATAGTGTCCAGGGCCACCGGCAGCATGTTCGGATAGTCGAGGGTGTAATGCAGGCCGCGACTCTCCTTGCGTTCCATGGCTGACTGGATCATCAGCTCGGCCACCTGGGCCAGGTTACGCAGTTCGATCAAGTCCCGACTGACCTTGTAGTTACTGTAGAACTCGTCGATTTCATCCAGCAACAGACGCACGCGGTGCTGTGCCCGTTGCAAGCGCTTGTTGGTGCGCACAATGCCGACGTAGTCCCACATGAATCGCCGCAGTTCGTCCCAGTTGTGCGCAATGATCACGTCCTCATCGGAGTCGGTGACCTGGCTCGCATCCCAGACGGGCAGGGCGGTCGGAATCGAAACCTGCGGCAGCTGCTCAAGAATGTCCGCCGCCGCGGAGCGCGCGTAAACGAAACACTCGAGTAACGAGTTGCTGGCCATGCGGTTGGCGCCGTGCAGGCCGGTGAAGCTGGTTTCGCCAATGGCATACAGTCCCGGCACGTCGGTGCGACCCTGCTGATCGACCATCACACCACCGCACGTGTAGTGCGCCGCAGGAACCACTGGAATCGGTTGCTTGGTGATGTCGATGGAGAATTCGAGGCAGCGCTCGTACACCGTCGGGAAGTGAGTCTTGATGAACGCTTCCGGCTTGTGGCTGATGTCCAGATAGACACAATCGACGCCCAGGCGCTTCATTTCATGGTCGATGGCACGTGCGACGATGTCCCGTGGCGCCAGCTCGGCGCGAGGGTCGAAGCGTTGCATGAAGCGTTCGCCGTTAGGCAGCTTCAGGTGTGCGCCTTCGCCGCGCAGGGCTTCGGTGATCAGGAAACTCTTGGCTTGCGGGTGATACAGGCAAGTGGGGTGGAACTGGTTGAACTCCAGATTCGCCACCCGGCAGCCCGAGCGCCATGCCATGGCAATGCCATCACCGCAGGCACCGTCGGGGTTGCTGGTATAGAGATAGACCTTTGCGGCGCCGCCTGATGCGAGGATCACAAAGCGAGCGGCGTAGGTGTCGACTTCACCGGTCCCGCGATTGAGGACGTAGGCGCCGAGGCAGCGATCACCTTCAAGGCCCAGGCGCTTTTCGGTAATCAGGTCGACCGCGACCCGCTGCTCCAGCAGTTCGATGTTCGGTCGTTGCCTGGCCTTGTCGAGCAAGGTTCTGAAAATCGCGGCGCCCGTGGCATCGGCGGCATGGATGATACGCCGATGACTGTGACCGCCTTCGCGGGTCAGGTGGAACTCGAATCCGCCATCTTCGGTACCGGACTGTTCATCGCGGGTGAAGGGCACACCTTGGTCGATCAGCCATTGAATCGCCTCTTTACTGTGCTCGACGGTAAAGCGCACGGCGTCTTCGTGGCACAGGCCGCCGCCAGCATTGAGGGTGTCATCGACATGTGATTCAACGGTGTCGGTGTCATCCAGGACGGCAGCGACGCCACCCTGGGCCCAGAAAGTCGAGCCATTGGCGAGGTCGCCTTTGCTCAGTACGGCGATGCGCAAATGACCGGGCAAGGTCAGCGCAAGGCTCAAGCCGGCAGCACCGCTGCCAATTACCAGAACATCGTGTTGAAACTGTTGGCTCATTTCAGGATTCCGCTCAAAGCGACCCGGGTCGGGGTTGGCGCAAGACACCTGGATCGGCGAGTCAAGACAGCCACACAGCCCACTAGTATATAGAGGGGGGGAGCGGCACAATAGCGAGCGCACATGGCATTGTGAAACTACTGTGACGGAAAATACCTGACGCTTCGTCGGATGGTTTTTCGGCCGCTTCGGCGACAAGACGACTGTATCAACGATTTAACAGTTTTTTTCCATTCACGATTGCACAATGTCGCTCTTGCGCAGCTATAAATATTTGGAACTTTTGCCAAAGGCCCAAGACCAATAGACCGTTGCCTGATTCAAGGGACAGTGTCGGCTTCAACGCGGGATCTGTGATTTGATCCTTGCCGGCGAATCCGATGACAAGATTATTCGCGCAGCCGGGTTAACCCGCGCTGCGCTTTTCGTGCGTGCCAAATCAGAGCCCGCAGGAAACTTGCTTGGAGGGGGAGAACTTTTGCGAAAAGCCCGAGTCTATGTTTGCAAGTCTGGTTGTTTAGTTATGCAAGCCTCCTTCGAGCTTATCGAGGAGTGTTCATGCTAACCCAGGAAGAGGATCAGCAGCTGGTCGAGCGCGTTCAACGCGGCGACAAGCGAGCTTTCGATCTGCTAGTGCTGAAATACCAGCACAAAATTCTCGGGTTGATCGTGCGTTTCGTGCACGACACCCATGAAGCCCAGGATGTGGCGCAGGAAGCCTTTATCAAGGCGTACCGTGCACTTGGAAATTTTCGCGGGGACAGCGCGTTTTATACGTGGCTTTACCGCATCGCCATCAACACGGCGAAAAACTATCTGGTTTCACGCGGCCGTCGGCCGCCGGATAGCGATGTCAGTTCCGAGGATGCAGAGTTCTACGATGGCGATCATGGCCTCAAGGATCTCGAGTCGCCAGAACGTGCATTGCTGCGGGATGAGATCGAAGGCACCGTCCATCGAACCATTCAGCAACTGCCAGAAGATTTGCGTACGGCTTTAACTTTACGTGAATTCGATGGTCTGAGTTACGAGGACATTGCGGCCGTCATGCAGTGTCCGGTGGGTACCGTGCGCTCCCGGATTTTCCGCGCTCGGGAAGCCATCGATAAAGCCCTGCAGCCGTTGTTGCAGGAAAACTGAGACAGCGGCGACAGCCAAGAGAGGAACGCCATGAGTCGTGAAGCCCTGCAGGAATCGCTGTCCGCAGTGATGGATAACGAAGCGGACGAATTGGAATTGCGTCGGGTATTGAATGCCTTTGACGATGTAGAAACCCGTGATACCTGGGCTCGTTATCAAATCGCTCGGGCAGTTATGCACAAGGATTTGCTGCTTCCACGTCTGGATATCGCTGCGGCAGTTTCTGCTGCGCTGGCTGACGAAGCCGTACCTGCAAAAGCCACCCGTGGTCCATGGCGCAGCCTGGGTCGTCTGGCGGTCGCTGCTTCGGTAACCCTCGCCGTACTGGCAGGTGTTCGTCTATATAACCAGGACGAAATCGCTGGGGTCGAACTGGCTCAACAATCCAGTCAACCAGGTCTGGCCGTTCCTCAGGTCAAGGGTCCAGCTGTATTAGCAGGCTACAATGAGAGTTCGGAAGCCACTGGCCCTATGGCCAACGGCGTGTTGCAAGGTCAGCAAGGCTCGCACGATCAGCGTCTGCCAGGCTATTTGCGCCAACATGCTCAACAGGCTGCACTGAAAGGTACTGAGAGCGCTCTGCCTTACGCTCGTGCAGCAAGTCTGGAAAACCGTTAAGGAGGATCATGCGCGCCATCCCTCTACTTACGCTTCTGCTCGGTGGCTGGTTTGTTGTTCCAGCCCATGCTGATGAAGCCCAGAACTGGTTGACCCGTCTGGGCCAAGCCGAGCAACAGCAAAGTTTTCACGGTACATTCGTCTACGAGCGTAACGGTAGTTTTTCTACCCACAACATTTGGCACCGCGTCCAGGATGGCAAGGTCCGCGAGCGTTTACTCCAGCTCGACGGCTCGGCACAGGAAGTCGTGCGCATTGATGGACGTACTCAATGCGTTAGCGGCATTCTGATAGCAGGGCTTGGAGATTCCCCCAGCTCCGCTGCTCGTGCACTCGATCCACAAAAGTTAAAGAATTGGTACGACCTTGCCGTCATTGGCAAGTCGCGTGTGGCTGGGCGTGCGGCAGTAATCGTTTCACTGACACCTCGCGATCAACACCGCTACGGTTTTGAATTGCATCTGGATAAAGAAACCGGCCTGCCTCTCAAATCATTGCTTCTGAATGAACGAGGGCAGTTGCTGGAGCGATTCCAGTTCACGCAACTGGATACCGCCGATCTTCCGTCCGACAGCGACTTGCAGCCTAGTGCCGATTGCAAAACTATTGCCCTCGACAGTGACAAGGCTTCTGCAACCAAGGCGGCGCAAGTATGGCGTTCGGACTGGTTACCGCCTGGTTTCGAGCTGACCAGCAGTACGTCCCGCAAGGATCCAGAGACCAAAACCCAAGTCAACAGTCTGATGTATGACGATGGTCTGGCGCGTTTCTCGGTTTTCCTAGAGCCGTTGAATGGCGCAACAATTACTGACACTCGCACCCAGTTGGGGCCGACCGTTGCAGTTTCCCGACGCTTGACTACCCCGCAAGGCGAGATGATGGTGACCGTGGTCGGTGAGATTCCGATTGGCACCGCTGAACGGATTGCGCTATCCATGCGCAGCGACGCCACTGCAACCAAGTAGTGAGCTGAAATCGAAATGTTTGGTGAGCATTTCAACTTGCAAATATCCCCGATTTTTTCTATAGGTCAGAGCCTCTCGGCTCTGGCCTTGTTTGTTGTTCCCGGAACAAAAATACCGGCGTATCGTTCCCGGTGTTCCTTGCTCCATATCGCTTAACCATGCTCGTCGTAACGGGAGCCGTATGTCGATACCACGCTTGAAGTCTTATCTCTCTATTTTTGCCACCGTGCTGGTGCTTGGTCAGGCGGTCGCTGTTCAAGCGGCTGAGTTGCCTGACTTCACACAGTTGGTCGAGCAGGCCTCGCCCGCGGTGGTAAACATCAGTACCACGCAGAAACTGCCTGATCGCATAGTGAGCGAGCAGATGCCCGACCTTGAAGGCTTGCCGCCCATGTTGCGCGAGTTCTTCGAGCGCGGTATGCCGCCACAGCCGCGTACGCCCCGCGGTGATCGTCAGCGTGAAGCCCAATCCCTGGGCTCGGGTTTCATCATCTCGTCTGATGGCTACATCCTGACCAACAACCATGTGATTGCCGATGCAGACGAAATCCTCGTCCGCCTCGCTGACCGCAGCGAATTGAAAGCCAAACTGATTGGCACCGATCCGCGTTCCGACGTGGCTCTGCTGAAAATCGAGGGCAAGGATCTGCCGGTCCTCAAACTCGGCAAATCCCAGGACCTGAAGGCCGGCCAATGGGTCGTGGCGATTGGCTCGCCATTCGGTTTCGACCATACCGTGACCCAAGGTATCGTCAGCGCCATCGGTCGCAGCCTGCCAAACGAAAACTATGTGCCGTTCATCCAGACCGACGTGCCGATCAACCCGGGTAACTCGGGTGGTCCGCTGTTCAACCTGGCCGGCGAAGTGGTTGGCATCAACTCGCAGATCTACACCCGTTCCGGCGGCTTCATGGGTGTGTCGTTCGCGATCCCGATCGACGTCGCCATGGACGTTTCCAATCAGCTCAAAAGCGGTGGCAAAGTTAGCCGTGGCTGGTTGGGTGTGGTGATTCAGGAAGTGAGCAAGGATCTGGCCGAATCGTTCGGTCTGGAGAAGCCAGCCGGTGCGTTGGTGGCTCAGATCCAGGATGACGGCCCGGCTGCCAAGGGTGGCCTGCAAGTAGGGGACGTGATCCTGAGCATGAACGGCCAACCGATCGTCATGTCCGCCGATCTGCCACACCTGGTGGGCGCGCTGAAGGCCGGCTCGAAAGCTGATCTGGAAGTGATTCGTGAAGGTAAGCGCAAGAATGTCGAGTTGACGGTCGGCGCTATCCCGGAAGAAGGCAAAGAGCTGGATTCGCTGCCGAAATCTACCACCGAGCGCAGCAGCAACCGGCTGGGTGTTTCCGTGGTCGAGCTGACGGATGAGCAGAAGAAAACCTACGACCTCAAAGGCGGCGTCGTGATCAAGGAAGTCCAGGACGGTCCTGCTTCTCTGATTGGCCTGCAGCCAGGCGATGTGATCACTCACCTGAATAATCAGGCAATCGGTTCCACCAAGGAGTTCACGGATATCGCCAAGGCGCTGCCGAAGAACCGCTCGGTGTCGATGCGGGTTCTGCGTCAAGGTCGCGCCAGTTTCATCACCTTCAAACTGGCTGAATAATCCGGTTGTTGGCTGAATAAAAAACCGCCTCGAAAGAGGCGGTTTTTTTGTGCCTGTCATTTTGTTTGAACAGCAGGTCAGCCCATCATGTCCTTGATCATGCGCTCCTGTTCCATCAGCTCACGTTGCCGTGCATCGATCCGCGATGACAGCGGGAAGTTGGTGCCTGCCTTGCGCTTGGCGAAGTCCAGTTGCTGAATGGCCTGGCGGTAATCCCCGACCAGGGCGAAATACTCGGCGCGAGCCTGATGCAGGCCGATGATGTTGCCTGACAGACCGCGAGTCTCGGCCACCATGTACCAGACGTCCGGATCGTCAGGACGGCTCTTGAGCAGATTCTCCAGTGCTTTTTCCGCTTCGGGCGCACGGTTCTGCTTGAGCAGCAGGTCAACGCGCACCGAGTTCAGCGGATAGTTGCCGGGATACTGCGTCAACATTCGGTCAACCCGGGACTGGGCGTCCGGCAGACGATTGTTGGTGATGTCCAGATCGACCTGCGCCAGGTTGTAGATGATCTCGTTCGGCGACTTGGCCAGAAGCAGCTTGAGGTTTTCCCGTGCTTCATTCAGCTGGCCGCCCTTGATCTGCGCGATGGCCAGGCCATAGCGAGCGACATCATTTTTCGGGTTTTCATCAAGCTGGGCGCGAAAGCGTTTGGCACCCAGGCCAGGGGTTTCTTCATAGATCAACTGGACCCGTGCACGAATCAGCTGATAACGCATCGTGTCTTCGATGCCGCCGGGTTTTGCCTGTTCGGCGCGGTTGCGCGTGTCAGCGATCCGCGACTCGGTCACCGGGTGAGTCAGCAGAAATTCCGGTGGCTTGGCGTCAAAACGGTACTGGCGCGCCAATCGCTCGAACATGGTCGGCATCGACCGCGGGTCGTAACCGGCCTTTTCCAGATTGAGGATGCCAATGCGGTCAGCTTCCTGTTCGTTCTGGCGAGAGAAACGCCGTTGTTCCTGAATGGCTGCCGCCTGCGTGCCCGCAATGGCCGCGATCCCGGCGTTACCGCCGCCGGCTGCGGCAATCACAATCCCGGCCAGCAGCGCGGCCATCATCGGCACTTGCATGCGCTGTTGGGCTTCGACGCCACGGGCGAAGTGGCGCTGCGACAAGTGAGCCAATTCGTGAGCGAGTACGGAGGCGTATTCGCCTTCGGTCTGGGCATTGAGGAACAAGCCGCCGTTAACCCCGACAATACCGCCCGGTGCGGCGAAGGCGTTGAGTTGCGGGCTGTTGATCAGGATGAACTCCAGGCGCCGGTCATTGACCTGGCTGGTCTCTACCAGCCTGTAGACGCTGGATTCGACGTAGTCCTTGAGCTGTGGATCGTTGAGCTGCGAAACCTGGCTGCGCAACAGCGCCAGCCAGGCACGGCCCAATTGATGTTCCTGTTGCGGCGAGACGATGGCAGAACTGGCGTCGCCGAGTGACGGCAGGTCGTCGGCGAAGCCCGGTGAGGCGAGCAGGCAAGCGAGCGTCAGCAGGGTAGGGCGCAAAAAAGTCATGCACAAAGCCTTAGTCGACAAAGACCTTACTGTAGCCGGACACTACGCTTCGGACCAGATATTCTAGCCGCTCGACCACCTGTCCCCGGAGTGATGCAATGACCGACGCTGTAGCCCATGACGCCGAGCTCGACGCCAGCGGCCTGAATTGCCCCTTGCCGTTGCTCAAGGCCAAGATGGAACTCAATCGACTGGCCAGCGGCGCAGTGCTGAAGGTCATTGCCACCGATGCGGGCTCGCAGCGCGACTTCCGCACCTTTGCCCGATTGGCGGGTCATACGCTGCTTCGTGAAGAAGATGAAGCGGGTGTTTACCGCTACTGGTTGAAAAAAGCCTGAATTCTGCTGCGTTCGTTTCTAAGGATTATTGATGTTCAAAGTGTTACGCGACTGGATTCAGCGCTACTTCTCCGACGAAGAGGCTGTTGTGCTGGCGGTCCTGCTGTTTCTGGCGTTTACCGCCGTGCTGACGCTGGGCGGCATGCTTGCGCCAGTGCTGGCCGGGATGGTGCTGGCGTATCTGATGCAAGGGTTGGTCGTCACCCTCGAACGCCTGCGCATGCCGGGCGGGGTGGCGGTGGGACTGGTCTTTGCGTTGTTCATGGGGCTATTGCTGGTGTTCATCGTGGTTGTGGTGCCGTTGCTCTGGCATCAGTTGATTACGCTGTTCAACGAGTTACCCGGCATGCTCGCCAAGTGGCAGTCGCTGTTATTGCTGCTGCCCGAGCGCTACCCGCATCTGGTATCCGATGAGCAGGTGCTGCAGGCCATCGAAGTGGCGCGGGGCGAGATTGGCAAGTTCGGCCAGTGGGCGCTGACGTTCTCGCTGTCGAGTCTGCCGTTGCTGGTGAACATCATGATCTACCTGGTGCTGGTGCCGATCCTGGTGTTTTTCTTTCTCAAGGACCGGGAGATGATCGGTCAGTGGGTGCGTGGTTACTTGCCTCGTGAGCGGGCGCTGATCACCCGCGTCGCTCATGAGATGAACCGGCAGATTGCCAATTACATTCGTGGCAAGGTCATCGAGATTTTCATTTGCGGTGGCGTGACCTACATCGGTTTCGTTGTTCTGGGCCTGAACTACGCGGCGCTGCTGGCATTGCTGGTGGGCGTGTCGGTGGTGGTGCCTTACGTCGGCGCTGTGGTGGTGACCGTGCCGGTCATGCTGATTGCGTTGTTCCAGTGGGGCTGGAGCGATCAGTTCATCTATTTGATGGCGGTCTACGGGATCATCCAGACGCTGGACGGCAACGTGCTGGTGCCGTTGCTGTTTTCAGAAGCGGTCAATCTGCATCCGGTGGCGATCATCTGCGCGGTATTGTTGTTTGGCGGATTGTGGGGATTCTGGGGGGTATTCTTTGCGATCCCCCTGGCGACCTTGTTCAAGGCTGTGCTGGATGCCTGGCCACGCAAGGAACCGGTGGTGGCGCCGCTGCTTTAACTGCCGGGTAAGGCATAAGGCCTCTTCGCGAGCAGGCTCGCTCCCACATTAAACCGCGTTTGTCTGGACAGCTCGGGTCAACTGTGGGAGCGAGCCTGCTCGCGAAAGCGTCCGAAAGGGCGCTGAAAATCAGGCCTTGTTCAGCGCCTGAGCGGCAGCCAGAACAGCATCCACATGACCCGGCACCTTCACACCACGCCATTCCTGACGCAGCACCCCATCCTTGTCGATCAGGAACGTGCTGCGATCAACACCCATATATTCTTTGCCGTAGAGCTTTTTCAGCTTGATCACGTCGAACTGCTGGCAGAGCGCTTCTTCCTTGTCGCTGATCAGCTCGAAGGTGAACGCCTGCTTGGCCTTGAAGTTTTCGTGTGATTTAAGGCTGTCGCGTGACACGCCAAAGACTTCGGTATTGGCGGCTTTAAAGGCGTCGAGCTGGTCACGAAAGCCCTGACCCTGAGTGGTGCAGCCTGGCGTGCTGTCCTTCGGATAGAAGTAAATCACCACCTGCTTGCCTTTGAGGCTTGCGAGGTTGACGGTCTGCCCGCTGGTGGCGGGTGCTTCGAAGTCGGCAACCGGTTGATCGATGGCAACGGCCATGAAAGCTTCCTTACATTGGGTTTTGTGGGCGCCACGGTTCGATCAGGGCATCCAGGTTCAGCGCGTCGGCGAAATCCAGGAACTGATCGCGCAGCCAGCTGATTTGCACCCCGGCCGGCAAGGTCACGGTAAACGTGGCATTGAGCATGGTGCCGCCGGTTTGCGGAGCCTGATAGGTGTCACAGGTCAGGTTTTCCAGCTCGACGTTGTGGTCCATGAAGAACTGGCACAGCTCGTTGATAATGTCCGAGCGGTAAGCCGAGCTGACATAGGCGACGTAAGGCAGGGCTTGAGGACGATTCTCCAGCGCTGCGCTGCGCACCACGTTGACCGTAAAGGCGTGCTTCTTGGCGAGGCTCGGCAGGCTGCCTTCGAGGCGCGCAAGGGCATCCCAGCTGCCGGAGATCTCGAGGATCAACGCACTGCACTCGCCATGACGCGTCAGGCGAGAGGTGACCACGGCGCAGCGGTTTTCATGGCTGGCGCGGCACAGGACGTTAGTCAGCTCCATGGGGTTGGCGCCGAGGGCACTGATGACAAGGAATTGTTCGCGAACTGTGGGGGTGGACATGCAGCATTCCTAAAGCGATGAGCGGTCGATACTTCTACGGGCTTTTTTTACCGGGAGCGAGCCTGCGGATGCGAATTCAAAAAACCCGAGCCACAAGGTTGCAACATGCTCCAGTGAGGCAGGAGCGAGGGGCGGCAACGCTGGATCGGGGCTTGTGATGCCGAAAATGGAGGCTGGAACCCGGCGTACGAGCTTATCAGTACCGATCAAAGTCTGAAGGGTAGCGAAAAGCGACGCCAAGGGGAATGGCAGCAGCGCAGTACTTTGCTTGTGCAAGCATCTTGGCGCCAGTACCATTACCGCTCTCTTTTTCCGGCAGGAGCGGTTTCATGATTGCGGGCAGTATGGTGGCACTGGTCACACCCATGGATGCACAAGGGCGTCTTGACTGGGACAGCCTCAGCAAACTCGTGGACTTCCACCTTGAAAACGGCACCCATGCCATTGTCGCGGTCGGTACTACCGGCGAGTCGGCAACCCTCGATGTAGACGAACACATCGCTGTCATCAAGGCCGTGGTCAAGCAGGTCAATGGCCGTATTCCGGTCATCGCCGGTACCGGCGCCAACTCGACCCGCGAAGCCGTAGAACTGACCCGCAACGCCAAAGCGGCCGGCGCCGACGCCTGTCTGCTGGTCGTTCCGTACTACAACAAGCCGACTCAGGAAGGTTTGTACCAGCACTTCAAGCACATTGCTGAAGCGGTCGACATTCCACAGATTCTCTACAACGTTCCTGGCCGCACCTCCTGCGACATGCAGGCCGAGACCGTGATTCGCCTGTCCACTGTGCCGAACATCATCGGTATCAAGGAAGCCACCGGCGACATGAAGCGTGCCAAGGCAATCCTTGATGGCGTGAGCAAGGACTTCATCGTGCTGTCCGGCGATGATCCGACCGCTGTCGAGCTGATCCTGATGGGCGGCAAGGGCAACATCTCCGTCACCGCCAACGTCGCCCCGCGCGAAATGGCTGACCTGTGCGAGGCAGCGCTCAAGGGCGACGCCGAGACTGCACGGGCAATCAACGAAAAATTGATGCCACTGCACAAGGATCTGTTCATCGAAGCCAACCCGATTCCAGTGAAGTGGGCTTTGGTCGAAATGGGCCTGATGCACGAAGGCATTCGCCTGCCGCTGACCTGGCTGAGCGCACCCTGTCATGAAACGCTTCGCACGGCCCTGCGCCAGTGCGGCGTCCTGGTTTAATTGAGGAAGTACTACGCATGAAGCGATTGGCCGGACTTTCCGCACTTGCCTTGATCATCTCCAGCACCAGTGGCTGCGGATGGGTCTGGGGCCCGGAAGGTTATTTCCGTGACCGCGGTAGCGATTACCTGGAAGCGCAACAGACTGCACCCATGCAACTGCCGCCGGATGTCAGCACTGCCAAACGTCTGGATCCGCTGTTGCCGATCCCGCGCAACGTGGCCGATGACTCCGTCAAGGGCGAGTACATCGTTCCTCGTCCGCAGCCGTTGTCGGCAGCGGCTGACGCCAGCGCCTACTCCCTGCAAAAGACCGGTGATTCGCGTTGGATCGTTGCTCAGAACCCGCCGGCCGAAGTCTGGCCAGTGGCCGTGCAGTTCTTTCAGGACAACGGTTTCCGTCTGGACGAACAGCGTCCGCAAACCGGCGAATTCACTACCACCTGGCAGCATTCCGACGAACTGTCCGCTGCAATGGCCAAGCGCCTGAGCGCAGCCGGTGTCGGCGCGAACAGCGAAACCCGCGTGCGGGTCCGCATCGAGCCAGGCGTGCAGCGCAACACCAGTGAAATCTACGTGGTCAGCGCCGAGCGTCCTGCCGGTAGCACCTCCGACGTGGCCTTCACCAACCGTTCGGTCAACACTGGCCTGGACGCGGCACTGGTCGACGACATGCTCGCGAGCATGAGCCGCACCTCGGAGAAGGGCGGTTCGGTCTCCATGCTGGCTTCGCGTGACTCCGATACGCCAAGTCGTGTCAGCCTGAGCGAAGACGGCAGCGGTAACCCTGTCCTGAACGTCGGCACCGACCTGGATCGTGCCTGGTCGAGTGTTGGTCGTGCGTTGGAACAGGGCGAATGGCGCGTTGAAGACATCAACCGCAGCCTGGGCCTGTACTACATCAACCTGGCCGAAAAAGCCGAGAAGAAGGACGAGAAGCCAGGTTTCTTCAGTGGCCTGTTCGGCAGCAAGCCGAACAAGGAAGAAGTTGAAGCCCGTGCCGAGCGTTATCAGGTTCGCCTGAGCAAGGTTGGCGAAAACGTCCAGGTCACCGTCGAGAAAAACATCAACACCGTGGCGCCGGCCGATGTGGCGCGCAAGGTATTGAGCGTGATTCAGGACAACCTGGGCTGATCACATGCGTTTTGCCGTTCTCGGCAGCGGTAGCCAAGGGAACGGCACGCTGATAGCCAGCGCTGACACGTATGTGCTGGTGGATTGTGGTTTCTCCCTGCGGGAAACCGAAAAGCGTCTGCTGCGCCTGGGGGTTAACCCGGCGCAGTTGAGCGCGATACTCGTGACCCACGAACATGCCGACCACGTGCATGGCGTGGGTTTGCTGTCTCGGCGCTACAATCTGCCTGTCTACCTCAGTCGCGGTACCCTGCGCGGGATGCGCAAACCAATTGAACCGGCTGGCCTTCTGGCCGGCGGCGAGCAACTGCAGATCGGCGCACTGAGCATCGGCGTCATTGCCGTGGCCCATGATGCACAGGAACCGACGCAATACGTCTTCAGTGACGGTGAGCGGCGTTTCGGCCTGTTGACCGACCTGGGCTCGTATTGCAACAAGGTGCTGGACGGCTATCGGGATCTCGATGCGTTGATGATCGAGTCCAACCATTGCCGTGACATGCTGGCTCGCGGTCACTACCCGTACTTTCTCAAGCAACGGGTAGGCGGTGAACTGGGGCATTTGAACAACCATCAGGCGGCATTCCTGGTGTCCGAGTTGGGCTGGCAAGGCCTGCAACACCTGGTCCTGGCCCATCTGAGCAGCAAGAACAACCTGCCGCAGCTGGCCCGGCAATGTTTTGTCGACACCCTCGGGTGCGACCCGGACTGGCTGCAACTGGCCGATCAAGATTCAGGGCTCGACTGGCGACACATCGCCTAGCCCACCTACTTAGCAAGCGGAGCCCATCATGGAAAAACGTGAAGAACTCTACCGCGGCAAAGCCAAATCGGTTTTCAAGACCGACGACGCTGACCGCTTGATCCTGCTGTTTCGCAACGACACTTCGGCGTTCGACGGCAAGCGCATCGAGCAGCTCGACCGCAAAGGCATGGTGAACAACAAGTTCAACGCCTTCATCATGCAGAAACTCGAAGCAGCCGGCGTGCCGACCCAATTCGACAAACTGCTGGGCGACAACGAATGCCTGGTGAAGAAGCTCGACATGATCCCGGTCGAGTGCGTCGTGCGTAACTACGCCGCCGGCAGCCTGGTCAAGCGCCTGGGCGTCGAAGAGGGCATGAAGCTCAACCCTTACACCTTCGAATTGTTCCTGAAGGACGACGCCAAGGGCGACCCGTTCATCAACGAATCCCACGTCGTGGCGTTCGGTTGGGGCTCCGCCGAGCAACTGGTTCGCATGAAAGAACTGTCGCTCAAGGTCAACGAAGTCCTGAGCAAACTGTTCGACGACGCCGGCCTGCTGCTGGTCGACTTCAAACTGGAGTTCGGCGTGTTCTCCGACGGCTCTATCGTCCTGGGCGACGAATTCAGCCCGGACGGCTGCCGTCTGTGGGACAAGGCCACCGGCAAGAAAATGGACAAGGACCGCTTCCGTCAGGGCCTCGGTGACGTCATCGAAGCCTACGAAGAAGTCGCCAATCGTCTGGGCGTACCGCTTTAATCGACGCAAGCATCTGATAGCACGGAAAAATTTCGCTTAGGGGGTTCGCTTCCGGCAAAAGTGTTGTTATGATGCGCGCCGTTGGAGAGATGCCAGAGTGGCCGAATGGGACGGATTCGAAATCCGTTGTACCTTCACCGGTACCTAGGGTTCGAATCCCTATCTCTCCGCCATTTTATTGACGCTCTTGTAAATCAAGCACTTACGAGAGGTCACATAAAGCGTTTTGTACCAACGCTTTGTACCAAAATAAATAGCCCTGATCTTCGGATTGGGGCTTTTTTTTGACCAAAATTTGTTCAGTTGCTGTGCCTACGGAGCTGGTAAGGCTTTTACCCTCGATTCCCTTTCGTCACCCACGTTTTTCCGTCCTAGGACGCCTGTGCTGGGAAGTCTGTACGGAAAACGACAGAAGGGTAGGTTGGTGGGCCGTAAGCGTCTCAAAAACGCTTCACAGCCCTTCTCATGGGAAAATAATCTGATCGTGTTGAGCTGAACGAGATTCAGCCCAATGGACCAACCAGCAAGGCCAGATAATCCACCATCAGAAATGCAGGAATAGCTTTAATTAAAAAAGTATCTTGGCGGGTAGCTGAACGACAAACGCATGATCCAAAGTTTTGAGCTTGCAGCGCTGAACAATTTCGCGCAGCGAGTGCCCGGACGGTAAACAAAAGAATGAGCTTCAAGGATCAACCAAAGACATTGCACTGTCTAATGCATTTCAATGGTTAATACATGATCCAATACCCAGTTATCGATAGCTGGTTTGCTGACGCCTTTGGGCTTTTAATGAGATCTAAAATTATACGCGCGCGCTATAGGTTTTCAGTCCTTGATTTCCGTGGCCTGTAGAGACTTTACAGTACAAAAAATTGTACTCTAAAGGTATTTTAGAGTACAAAAAACTGTACTCTAAAACGGTGTTTTGCAACATATTTGTGGAATTTTTCTTTTTGGAGTACAAAAAATTGTACTCCAAAGTTTGCTTTATTTTCTCATACTATAATATTTATCAACAAATTTGTGCTTAAAACACAATTTTGTGTTTTTCAAATGCTATTGTATTAAAACAAACTAAATATTAATCAACATGAACATTGAGAATAGAAGATATATAAAACTGCCTACTTCTGAAAAAGCCTTGGAAGCTCTTTGTAAAGTGGCTTTGACAAAACACTCCGCGCATACATTATTGATAAAACTCTGCACTGCTGCTGATAAAACAGAAACTGGCTTGCATGTCGTTTATACGGACAAAGCAGAGATTATGAAGTGGATGGATTGCACAAGCGAAAATGTACGCAGATGCATGAACGTTTTAATTGAGCAGAAATTAATTGCTGTTGAGCATGATAAAGCCCATGGAATGATGTGGATTGAAGTTAAGTTCCTTAACCTTTAATTGATAGAAAAATAAAAAGACTGCGGCAAACAGTCTAATTAATGAGTTGAGGTTGAGATGAAGAACCCTTTTAATAGTATAACATTTAATAAATTAGAAAAGAATTTTTACGCGCAGATTCTTACGAGCGCTATGCCTTATTATATTGCGGTGGTTGGTTTTGATAAAGTGGCTGGGCAAATCCTGATGGCTGCAGTCGAAAATATGGATAGATTTAATGAGTGCAAGGTTAATCTACATGACCTTGATAAATACTTGGACGTTTCTGAAAATACTCGTAAGAAATCCCTTAACGTTTTGAGGTATATGAATTTCATTGAAACTAAAAACAGTAATAGAACCGGTGGGGAAACGTCCTTTAAGGTAAATGTTCAGTTTGCTTGTAAAGGTAGTATTGAAGAGAAGATGAAAATGCCTAGCGCATTGAACAAATCGTTTAGATCTGCTGCGTTGGTCAATGGGCATATTTGTAAAGAGAAATTCAAGAAATATAAGCAATTTAATAATGATATGAAGCAAGAGGGTGTTGATGGGCTTATCCCATTCTAATTGGCAATAATATTCCGCAAGGAGAAATAACAAAAAACGAGAACAACATGACAAAAACAAAAATAGCTAGAATCGACCATTTTTCAAACCAGTTAGCATCCTTTGAAGCTGACAAGTTCCAAGTCATATTCAACCCAGCTACAGAAACCTTGATTGAGAAAGGCAAGGCGGCTTTCTGCTTGAAAGCATTCAATGCGCAGGGTGTGAAGGATCAGTTCTTCACTGCTGCTGACCTGCTGACCGACAAGCTTTTCAAGCTGATGAGCGCAAAAAACATCGAAGGGTATGACGTAACGATTGTCCCGAAGTCAAAGACCTTCCACTACCTCACAATCAGTTCTGTCACTACCTTGAAGCTCAAAGACTTGGCTAGCCTTGGCTTTGCCCCAACGCTGGTAACAACTATCAAGGGAAGCCTGCACAGCAAGCTTTACGACCTGGTGTGTAGGATCGACAAGGATAAAGCTGATGACCAGTACGCCTACAACGCGCAGATGTTCGTTTGGGCTCTGAACAAGAGTGCCAGCACCTTGCGCGTACCGCGCCCAAAGAGCCTTGAAGCTCCTATCCACGCCGCTGGATTCAAGCATCATGGCACCGGGTCATTCGTGACCTGCAATCGCTCTCTAAAGCGTTCCTGCACTGAATGTGTGGCTCAGATACAGAAGGTAAGGGGATTGAAGCTCACAGCGCCTGCTGTTCGAGCTGGTAGCCCTGATGACACCGCTTTCTACCTAAAGGCTTTACGTGAAACGCTGGTGTACAAATCTAGGCTTCTTGGTGATGCCGTGATCGATGATGTGATCGACAGGAGAGTGGCTAGACAAGCATTTGCAGAGCATTACAGCGGTGATGACGTGTTGGCCTTCTTGATGAGCCAGGGTCACGTCAAAGCGAGGGAAAATGCATTTGAGCATGCTGTGAAGCTCATGACTTTCTGATGACTGACCACAAAAGAAAAAGCCTCATAAGAGGCATTTTTTGTAAGCAAGCATCAATCTTAAATAACACAGGAAATCGTTACCTCTCTTGTTGATTGGTAGTAGGTAACATTTTAGATGTTAAATAAACGCACAGATTTAATAATATTGCCAAGAAAAATTGTAAAGCGACCAAGTAATAGAATAAAAATAGTGGCCATAAACCTGCTTCCAGTTCAACCCTAGATAAGTTATGTAAATCATAGTAAGGCGGTTCGATTGGTTTAATGAGCATGCTGGTGGCATATAAAGCACTAATGTTCTGTGTTTTTAGTAAGCTGGCTCCTTGTTCTTTTATGAAGCTGAACTGGGCATTTTTGTATTCATAATATGGAGCGCGTGACGCGCTGTATGCTCCATATTTTTCCAAGGTTGCATCTTCGAGTATCACACTGATATCTTGGGTTTTCAAAAGCTCAAATCTAATCTGTGTGGTTATTAAAGTTAAAAATGTCATAGTGAATATCAGAAAAACCACTAAATATGATAAATGAAAACCTTCCCTATCGAATTTACTATTTTTTGTGTTGATAATGTTTGTAATGCTTTGCCAAATGAAAAAAGTTAAACCCGCCGCAACAGAGGCGTAAAGCATTGGTGTTAGATATTCATCTTTTATGTAATGGTGAAGGTAATAGCCTTGTCGATCAAGGCTTTTATGTAAAAGAATAAGATATGAAGCAGATAGAAAAAAGACACTTGCACCTATAAAGCTTAACGTAAATATTAGGAATTTATACAGCTTGCTTTTTTTTGTTTGTTTCTGGTAGGTTTGGTCCATTTTAGTAAAGGGTTGTTTGTTAATCGAATTATAGCATTTGGCAAGATACCGATTGAGAGTTAAGAAAGGATTTTGACAATAAAAATAACGCCTTTTGGCGTTATCATTGATTCTGTAGTGACAAAATTATTTGTTTACTGAATTGTTGTACTCATCATGAATCCTTTTGACTTCACGGATATTAAGGCGTTCTTGTTCTCTTAAGTCGTCATGAAGCTTATTCAAGTGTTCTCTGTCTTCTATTCGCTTTTTAAATTGTTTCTTATGTTCAGATTTTTTGTTTGCTATAAACAAAGCATCGGTTTTGGTATTGTGCTTTCTAAAATCCTGCGAGATTTTTAATATTAATTTTGGGTCTTTTAGGTTTTTTCCTGATATTGCTAGTCCTCTTAAGATACGATTTTCATGTGTGCGAGTCTTTAGAAATAAGGTATACAAATTGAATAAGTAGATTAAGCAACGGACGTGATAATAAATCGCCATAACGAGGCTAAACATGAATATGTGATGAAGGGTATATACATATATAGAGTTTGTGTCTCCTGATTGTATGGCTTCTTTTATGAATGAAAAAGTCAGGGTTTCTAATAATATGAATATAAAAAAGTTTATTATCATATGGATGGGGTGGTTCGTAGTTCTTAGATTTATTCTTTTTATTGTTTGAAACAGTGTTGTTCTCATTTTTAGTAAAGAGTTGTTTGTTAATCGAATTATACCATTTTGGTTTTGCAAATTAGCCCGTAAGCAATGAAAATTGCAGAGTTCCTATTTAGGATGGCTGTCGATTGATTTGAGAGCTTCAAAGGTTGGAGGGTGCCTTTGTGGTGGGTAAGGTTAGGACGGCTCATGGCGGTGATTTCAAGGAACAAAAAAGCCCCATAGGGCTTCTGTTGGTGGCTTATCTTAATCAAAGACTTTGACTGTGAAGCTGAAATGCTCTGGTGTTGCTTTTGCAAGGGAAACGTACTTAACAGTGACTGTGCCATTGTTAACGCTTGTGCCAGAAAGCGATAATCTTTCTAATCGAATTCTAGATTGTGTTAAGCCATCTTGATTAATGTATTTATCCAACGTCACTGGCACTGACGATACTTTTACGTTAGCTGATTGACCCAGTTTCGTTTTAAATGTTTTTACAAGATTGGTTATTTTGTTTTTATCGAAAGCTCCGGCACTTAAATTGTCAGCATTAATATTCATTACATAGGCTTTGCCTTCAAGCTTTGATGTGTCTATTTTGTTGAGTTGGTCGATTATCAAATCGCTTTTTGAAATAGAGGTTGTAGTGAAACTCAAGTTTGAAAGAACTGAATCTTGCAAATGTTCAGTGCTAGGAGCGTTTATTTCATCGCTGACCGAAACAGCAGTGCAGGTATTTGAATCAAGAATTGGCGTGGTTCCATATGGATAAACAGTACCAGTGGAGCTTTCAGCTTTTACTAAATACTTTGTGATTTTACCTATAAATCCGGCTGGGCATTCTTCTTCAATGATTTCTTTCGTAGTCGTTGTGATTTCTTTTATGCACGATGTTGTGTCTTCGCTTTTCGTTTGGAACGTTGTGTTTGTCGCTCCGCTTATAGGGTCAAAGATTGTGATGTTGTCTCCAGTCTTGGTAACGTTTCCTGTGTACGTTCCTGCTTGTGTTCCATAATACGAATCACAGCTTACGGTTTCGCTACCGGGTTTTACTTCAACAGTGACGGGGCCTGACGCTTTGCAGCTATTTTCAGTTTCAACAATGTATGAAGAATCGTTTTGTGACCAAGAGATGTATTGTTTTAATTTTAAGTGCGTTTCTCTTATGATTTTTCCTGATTGGCCTGTTGGGCATGAAACCTCATTTGTGCTTGTTACTGTGTCTTTCATGTAGTAGCAGGCATTAGAAATAAGCACAGTTAATTTCCAATCGCTGGCAATTCCTGATGGTGTCACCGTCCTTGAATAAAGTCCGTTCGTTGTTCCCAAAGGGTAAGCCGGATTCACAACTGCACAATTTTCTTGAACAAGCTGTTTGCTTTCAGTTTTTGAACAAGTGTCTTGGGTTATTACATACCCTGAATCGTTTTTTTTGCTGCCTGTTGTCCAAAGGTCGTATGTTCTTGATTCTACCTTTTTCCCCGCGTATCCCGTAGGGCATACAAGATTATTAGTTTCAGTTACGGGTTTGAAACAATTATTTGAATTAGGGTAAAATTGGTTTAAAGCCCATTCGCTCGGCACACCGTCTTTTATAGTTCTAGTCCACGTTCCATAAATTGCGCCAAGTGGATAATCTGGATTTTTAGTCGCACAAACAGGGTTATCAAAAACCTTTGTTTCTCTTAATTGACAAGTGCTAGTAACCATCACGTTAAAACCTGTTTTGAAGTTGCTATTTACTCTATCAGGACTCCATAACGTATATGCACGACGCTTATTTATTGAACCGGTTTCTAATGGGTTTTCGCATTTTTGAGAAATTACTTCTGATACAACTTGAGATATTTTGGCTTCTTCAATTCCTGTGTTTGTCGAATCATAGCATTTTGACAAAATCTCAAATCCGTCTCCGTAGGATTCACTGCCCTTAACAAAAACCCCATTTCCTTTATTTACATAGTTTTTACTACCATCTTTATTCATAAAAAAGACTCTTCTCATACTGATTTGTTGCCCCGACTTACACCCCCCGCCTGTTGACCATTCTTCTGCGCCTAGCGATTCTTCGTATGTTTGTTCAGCAGGCCATGTAATTGCTGATGCTGTGTTTGCTATCAACAAAACAGAAAGTGTTGATATGGCTATTAGTGATTTTTGCATGATTTAAAGGTTTGTTTATTAGCTTAATTATACCATTTTGCCGTTTGCATACTTTTCCTTTGGGCAAAATTAAAGCCTCTGATGAGGCACTAATTGATAAGTGGTTAATCATGAAGCGTCTATATGGGCGTCGTAATCGTTTGTGTCTTCATAATCTTCAATAGGAATTCCTTTGAAGTCTGTGCTTAAAAAAGAACGTGACTGTGCATCAATATCAACGAAACCCACTGAGTCAACAATTTGTCTCGTGGCCTCAATCAGGTTTTGTTCATCTATATTCTGTTTTCCTGATTTGTTTTGAGTTGAGTCAATCGCATGGGATAAACTCGAAAGCAACGCTAAAGCTGCAAAGGTAAATAATCTGATTTTCATTTTAGTAAAGGTTTGTTGTTATTAGATAATAGCATTTACAAAACTAAAATCTAATTTTTTGAAAAAGAATCTTCGTTAAGGCTTCGTTTTAGGTTTTAAATGGTAAACTATAAAAGCAAGCAGCATGTTGTTCTTCTTGTAGTAAAGTCCGCTGCTTGTAGTTAGGTTTGTTTTTAGAGAAGCCCGCAATCTTGCGGGCTTTTCGCTTTCTGTGATTACTAAGTGGCTTTGCTGCGAGATCTGGAGTTAGGATCAGATCGACTTCCTCCAGGGCTGCACTGACATGTCTCGACCGATCCGCAACAGGTACAACCCTAGGGAGCGCATTCAGCTAGATTTTGACGTTGCTGCGTGTGTCCTGACCCTGAATCAGCACCTACAAGCTTTCCGTGAGTTCTCGGTCTCTGATGACCGCGAAACCTTTCTACGGACATTAGGAGAGGCTGCAAGGAATGCTATGCACGTACACCAGATCATCGCCTGCTGGTTTGGGCTTTATGGCTTGGGTGAGGATGGGGAATGGCAGGAGTACTGCAGGGCGTTTATGGAGAAATTTGTAGACGTTGATAAGGGCTTTGCAGAAGTAGCTCTAGCTGATGCCGTCAGCTATTCACAGAGCCTTTTGGAATCACTCAATGCTGCTCGTAGTCAGCTTGCCGGTGGAGCAGAGAAGGGTCATTAGGCTTCAACCAGTTCTAGGATTTCACTACCGCTATCAATGATGAGCCTTCGACCTTCAAGGTGGCCTATGGGCTCTCCGTAATGGAACAGAACGTTATCAATAAGGATTCCGGCCTCTGCATGCTGGTTCTGCGCAGTGAGGCTAGAATCGAACCTATAGAGCTTTCCGTCCACCATGGCCCCAACGTCTTGGCCATTGTGCAGCACAATGCACGGAATTTGAGGGTTGTAGCTGAATTCCTTGTCCATCTGGTCAACTCCCTGAACCTACTGTATGGATGAGTATACGCTGCGGTGTGGTGCCCTGGAGTTGGACATATTCTATCGGCGTAATAGAGGCTTCGGATTCTGTTCGGAATGGCCTAGGAACGTTCTAGGGAAGGTTGAGTACCTGGTGGAGCATTCGCTGACGCGAGAAGTGTCTGGTACGGATTTACGAACGAATTGGGGGTACTGCCCGTTGCTTGAATCAACCGTGAAAAATCCAAAGCTTTTATGAATTTCTGTAAGAGATATTCACAAAAGGGATAGCTATGGAAAATGGCCCGACATTTCTGGATCTACATTCGCCGCAGGCATTGAGCTTTATTTAATCCTACCTGCAAATTTATTGAATAGACCTTTCATTCCTGACGTGGTGAAGCGGCTAGCTACGATTCGTTTATAGTGATTGTACCGATTGACTTGTTTGTAATAGATGAGTTCTCTGATTAGCCACGCTACTTTTGAAATCTTCTGTGCGAACAATCCGATTGTCCATAAACAAATCGAACAGATGATTACTAAGTGGAAGGGGAACATGTCGGAGATTGGTGTGCTGCGAACAGAAAAGTAAGCATACCAAACATAGATGTTTGCTGAAATGAACGTGATAACCAATAAAGTTGGCAGAATCATCCAATACCTAAAAAGACTGTGATCTGCTTGCATTAGCCTTCGTATTGGAAAGAAAGTCGCTAATAATCCATATGGGAAAAATAGCGCCGTCAATTTAGCTATTTTGTAGAGGTTGTCTACTTCACAATATTGGCTCATTGCATAATCGAATTGTTGCTGAATAGCGCTTTTCTCTTCATCTGAATACTGAGATTCATTTTTTGATAATTTGATTGACATTATAGTGTTAGGTTGTTTTCCTAATTATAGCATCTGCACAATCTCAAATTGGCCATAAGGCCAACTTATATATTGTTTTTTCCGAATTTGTTTGAAGAGAATTCTATTCCTTGGGCGTGTTCGGGGAGATTGCTTTCTGTTGAATACAGTATCACTCCTATGAAATCTTTGATTTGGGTTGATCTGCGAATTATGTGAATGCATAACATTAAGACAATACAAAGGTAGATGCTGATTCCCATCAGGGTTGAATAAATGTCGCCAATGCCAGTGATTCTGTATCCTATATTTAAACTGCCGGTTATCTTTTCTATGTCTATAATCTTATAGATAAATAGCGCTTTTATGTACCATAAGGAGTGGTACAGCATCACGACATAACAGGTTATTGTAAGAAAAAGTAAAACCAATTCTTTGATGAATTTAAACATATCCGTATGCTTGTCAACTGTTGTTCCATTGATGTTTTGAAGAATTGTAGTCGGTGCCGTGATAGAAAAACCAATCATGGATTTGATAGATGTATATATCACGCTCATAAAACTCAATGAAATTGCAATAGGAATTGCCCAAATCAATGCGTTACCACCCAAAATTAGGGAGTTTGCAAAAGTGTCCAGGAAGGCAGCCATTTGCGGAACCTTGACGATTATAGCTAGCGCTATGAGAGCTTCAGGGCCAACGCTTAATCCTACGGGGTTGTAGATCTCATTGAAGCCTGTTGTGGCTGTTATGCCTGTTGCAAGGATTGCAATCTTACCTGTGAATGATCCAAAGAAGCTTGATGCAAGGTCGATTATGTTTTTGCTAGCGTTTAATCCTGCTGACTCTTTAGTTCTGCCAAACGTGTTCTTTCTGATCGCATCATTTACTCTGAGTTCTGCCTTGATGATCATACCTACTGCAAGAAGGTTTTGCCCAAAGCCTTCAATTTCTAAAAACACAGAACCACATTCTCTGCCACTTGGCGACGTTGAGCTAGAGTACTGCAAGCAGTCAACAACTCTATCTATACTTAAAGGACCGTCATTTCCGATTGTAATGGATTTCAAAAATGCTGTGTCCCAATCCTTTGCAACTGGTGATAACTGGCTTGCATCAAGACTATTGTTTATGAAGTACTGTAAATTAATATTCGACTGAATCCTTTCGTATTCAACTGTAAAGGCTTCTTTGTCCTTAATTTCAGATGTAAGTATGCTTGAGGATTGATACATGTCTAATTTTAACGTTGAAGCTAATTGCTCACCTGGTCCAGAGAATAGGGTGTTTTTGAAATCGGTATTCAATATCTTTGCCAAAAAAGTAACCATGTTGGGATTGGTCATGTATCTGTTTTTGAAATAAAGGTTGTAAAAATTCAGTGAGTCAGCACAGTTCTTTGGGCTTGAATCATTTGCACAAGCCCTTTCTGCACAAGCTCTCAACGTTGATTCAAGAGTCGAATTGCTAGTAAAGGTGGTTGAGTTGGCATCACGATCTAAACTGGTTTCTGACCCGGCGCTGTGGTCAACAGTTGAGCAAACTCTTACCATTCGGTCTTTGGGCATCAACGCTTCTGTGTATCCTGGAACCCTGTTGAGGTCATCAATCACGCGCCCGTGCATGCATTTTGCGGCATCGTAGGCGTAGTCTTTGATGCTATTAGGGCTCATACCGCTAAGATTGAAATTCTCTTCGTCACTGCAAACGAGCTGACCTTGTGTGTATGTGTCAGGTACTCCCAATCTAGGTTTACCTGCCTTGATTACGTTCTCAGCAATTCCTTGTGCCTTCTGAATATATTCTTTCTCAATGATTTGTTTCATTGTCTCAATCGAATTATCCACATAGCTGGGTAAGCCATAACGTTTTGCAATGCTTTCAGTATTCATGTCGATAGTGAAGCTGACATCAAGTATGCAGCTCCCCACTTGGTGAAAGGCTGAGAATTCACCTGTAGACTCGTTAAAGTTGAAGAAGATTTTTTGTTTTTTTGAGGCTTCTTGCTCTGACATACTCGACGTACACAATTGAAAGCTAATCGCGTTGTACTCGTTAGCTGGTCCACCTGAATTCACAGCGGGGATAAAGCGCTTTGGGTATTCAATTTTGGTTTGTTGAGCATCGTTGAATAAATAATATTCCGCTATGGAGTGAGCTTTGTAAAACGTCCCTATCGCTAACTTTGTAAATATGTTGTATCTAATCCCCTGTTCATTCACGAAAACGGGAAAAGCAAAAGCATAAAATAGTAAGGTGATTAATGTGGCCGTTAATGCAGAGTTTTTCTCGTTCATTTTTTGAGAGGCTGCGGCAAATACTTTAATATAAAACCACCTGCTAAGAATTAAAAACGCAAGAGTGGTAATCACTGTGAGCATTTTCCAGATAGACTGATTTACTATCTTGGATACGCCGCTATTAAACTTGTTGTTCTTTCCTATGCAGTTATATTTGCCAGTCTCTGTCCCTTGAGCAATGCTCTGTGTCATTTCACAGCCATACAATGAGTCTAATACTGGCTCTGTGAATCCAGACCTTCTTTCTTCATCTGTTTGAGATTGGATGTATGCAGTTGCTTTAGAGCCAATAGACTCTGCATTAGCAAATTGAGGGCATAGGGTTAATATAAGCAGAAATGCATATTTTGAGAATTTCATTAAGAGTGGGCTTGTTTTAAAGTATTATACCATTTCAAGCCCTTCCTAATGACGCGTAATCAGCTTCGTTTGTAAGATGTTAAAGAAGAAATAAAGCCTGTGCTTAACTTGTTAATCATACCTATTGAGCCGATTGATAAAACGTTTACGATTGTCATCATCCAACCTATAACCTTGATTCCCGCTTCTGCAAACATCATGTGTCCTCCGAGTAATTTAAGGGTGTTTTGCATAATGTGCAGACAAATGCTTGTCGAAACCAATGTCACTATGAACGGTCTTATACACTCAATAAAGAATCCAACAATGTTGTCAAAGATACCGCCTCTTTCATAATAGAACGATGCATCTGTGAATACTAAAACGACCCTGATTACCTCCCAATTTATTGTATATGCAATAAGAGGCAGTATAGGGAAAACTGCAATGCTCACTGCAAACGCAAAAATATTCCTGCGCATTGCGGCGAAATTGTCAGCGTCATTCAGCCTCACGAAAGCGAAAAGGAAAAATGGTGAGAATTTGATGAGCGCAATAACAAAGTATTTTTGTGTGACCGCCATTGTGTAGAACGGCAATATAGTTACTGAGATAAGCAAAAATCTGTAACCATTACTAATCATGTCAAGTGTCAGGCTCAAAGACACAATGCTTGAACCAATACCTGCTGCTATGAAAGTTACGGTCTGTGCTAATGAGCTTCCAGCTTGGATTTTATTCTGTTTACCAATGTTAGCTGCGCTATCAGTTTTAGGCATTTCAATTTTTGACTTGGCATAATCGTTAGCAATTTGCCCTGTAATAGCAAGGGTCAGTCCGAAGGCTCTCAAATCGCTAGCCGTATTGCTTAAGCTGGTTGCGTACAATTGATAACATTTGATTGGGTGGGTAACTGAAAGCTTGCAGCGTTTTAAGGCAGTGGAAGGCAATTCAAAGCCTATTCCTGCGCCCTGTTCAAAGTCATTGTGCATTCCGGCAGACGTACCATTATCGAAGATCAGTTTCTGAGTAATAGCTTCTGCATCAGTGATAGTTGGCAATGTTGCACGGTCAGTCTTTAAGAAATAATTTCTGACGTATTGGCTAATGTTGACCCGGTTATTATAGTCAGCTTCAAATCCGTGCGCTCTTGCCCATTCATCATCTATGAAGAAATCCACTGCCTTTCTTTCTGAAATTTGCAAGACTTTGGTGTTGAATAGGTTTTGATTGATGCTCGTGAAAGTAGTCTCTTCAACAAGATTCTGGTAATTGAAATAGAAATTTAGCTCACCCTCTTTAATCATTTTTTTCAACTGGTCCAGGATCGAAGGACTTTCCAAAGCCGTGCTGAACGCATCGTTGAAGGCTAAAATTCTGTCTCGATAAGTGTCTTCTAGTTTCTTTCTTGTTTCATATAGCTTTGTTTTGTATGTCGCTATTGGGTCTTCACCCATCACTTGCCAGTCGTTTCCGACGCATTCAATTGAACCTGTGCCTCTTGTCCCAATACCTTTATGTGCATCGATGTAGGTCTTTGCGGAAAGGCGCAGTTGTTTATTTTCGGCACATACCAGATTCAAAACTGTTACAGCCACATCGTCAGCTAGCTTAAAATCGTTTGGTAATTCTTTGAGATAGGTGTTTGCTCTCGTGTCTTTATAAAACATCACCATTACGTTGTTTTTGATGTCTTCGTATTCAGCCTTCTTGTTTTCAAACGGGCCGTTACGCAGTTCATTTCTTAACTGGTTTGCAGTTGCTTCTACTGTGCGAATGTCAGCTTCGTCCCTGTACCTTTCGTTGTACCTGACTTCCTTTAGGTAAGGTGTTGCTGCACCTGCATCAAGCTCTGATTTGAATACGGTCACTGGATCAAGCTTGAACAATAGCTCTCCGTTATCGCTAAACTTCTTAAATGTGAAGGTATTGTTTTCCTTTTTTGATATGTCAGATAGCGAATTCGATACAACCCAATTCGATGAGTCACTCTTGTTGAAAATGTCGTTGTAGAGTTGGCTGGAAAGCCTTGCGACAATGGCTTTTGAAATTAACTGATTTGACAATGCCGAAGCCGTAAAAGCGGCTTGTCCCTTTGTCACATCATCTACTACGTCTGTTTCAGAGTCTTTAACCGTTGTTTCCAAATATCCTTTCTGTCTAACCCAACTTACCATTTGTATGAATTTCTGCTTTGCGATTTCAGATGTTACGTCAAGCCTTATAATTACTGCGTCTGCTATGGATAAAGAGTTTTTCTGTCCGACCATCCCTAGCCCAAATATCCCTACTGCCGCTATTGCTATGAATAGGTTATTTAAGAAGCTATATCTGGCTTTTACCTGTTCTCCATGATCATTTTTTGAGTCATGAAACTCACCCGTTTTCCAAGCTTTGAGCGCCATGATTAACCATATTATGATAAATATGGCAATTATTAGGTATGAGGCTAAATCCCTTGTGTATTGCTTGTCTCTTATAAAATGATCTTGGTTCGCTTCATCAAAACGTAACTGTGAATCTGTTTTTGTTTCTTGAATCTTTGCGTATTGGGCGTCTTGATCATTGCCCAGAAGAAGAACCCCTTCGCCAACGGAACTGCTCATTAGTTTCATGGCGATGTTTTCTGGGCAAAGCGTTGATGAATTAGGATCTACTGTTTTGTTATCTGATTTGAATCCACATTCTGCTGCAGATGCTTGTGACATATACAGGAAAGGCAATAGAAGAAAGGCGAGAGCTAATTGACGCATTAGTAATAGGTTTGGTTTTCTAAATTATACCATTTGGCTTCGTGATTTCGGCTGATAAGCCGATTGCCTTTTTACCCATTTGCCATTCTCCTGGTGGATCTTCCATCCTCCTTGGATAGGCAGTGTGTAGCTCTCGCTGTGCGAAACATCAGACGTTGTTAGGTTGCTTTGTTCTCTGTTCTCATGCTGTGATCCACATATTTTTTTCAAAATCGTTTTAATCGACTTCCCTGTACCTGATCGTGTTTGACTATCAGAATTGGCAGGGGTGAACAGCATTTACCAAAAAATCCGATTTATAATTTTTTCCAAAAAAGTCATTTCCATTTACTTAAATGAACTCTAGCCCCGAGAAGCTAAGAGCTGCAGCGATGTGTGAGCATCTATGTGTTATTAATCAAAATCATCATTTTGTATTTAATATTTTTTGGCTAAATAAAAATCTGTTTTTTCTAGGTTCTGGCTGTTTGACAATATTTTTAAAATCATTAAAGTTTGCTTCGTCGAATCTTCTAGTAAGTTAATTGTACCAATCGCACTATCTGAAATAGCCAATTTCTAAACGCTGATTGATTTCAGCAGTGCGAACCCGAAAAGTTAAAGTCTTTTCCACTGCTTTCATTTTGAATCAGTGCGCCGCTCTGTGCGCTTGTGAAATATCTTGGGTCTAAAACAAAGCTGTTGGGTATCATTGAATCAGTTGTTAATGAATGTGTTTCAACCATTTCAAAGCCGTCAAATGAGATTGTTCTGTGTGACCTCTTTTCAGGGTCGGGCAGGGTAGCGAACCATTTCAAAAATCGTTTTAAGGTCGTAGCTAATGACCTGGAGTACTACTCCTATGCGACGCTTGAAAATCTGCTGAACAATGACCCTTCGACCGTCTTCGAATGTCAGCCGATCATCGACTACATGAATCACTGTATGGATGGTGTGGAAGGCTTCATTTTTCAGAACTACAGCGAGTCTGGTGGCCGCACCTTCTTTACTAATGGCAACGCCATGAAGATCGATGCTGGGGTTGCGCTTGTGTACGAGCTGTATGGCAATGGGGAGCTGACTGATGGGCAGTTCTACTATTGCCTCTGCTCCGTGATAGAGGCTGCTGACAGGGTAAGCAACACGACCGGATTGTATTCATCGTTCATAAAGAAATTCACTGGTGCTTCGCTCAAGCCCATCGAGTTCAGAGGTTTCGACCTGAAAGAGCCAGTGGCAAGCAATGAGGTGTACCTGGGAGACGCTAACGAGCTGTTGCAGCGGGTGAGTGGTGATGTTCTCTACCTCGATCCACCCTACACGTCCATGCAATACAGCAATGCTTATCACGTCCTTAACACCATTTCGCAGAACGAGCGCCCGACGATCCACGGGATAAGCGGTCGGCCTGAAGGCCGGAACGTTTCTCCATGGGCTAGCAGGCCGAAGGTGGAAGCCGAATTCAGGCAGCTTGTTGATTCGGCCAATTTCGAATACCTGGTCATGAGCTATTCCAACGAAAGCATCATGCCGATGGATCTGATTGCTGATGTGATGAGTAGTTACGGCAAATACCAAAGAAAGGAAATGCAGTACAAGAAATTCAAATCACGTAAAGAAGCTGCTAATGAAATTTACGTGACTGAATATCTTCACGTCTTGCATAAGAATTGTTGAGGAACGCCCATCAGTAATTCGGCTGGTGGTAATGAGGTATTCACTATGAGTGTTAAAACTGCTGAGGATAAATTTCAAGAATTTTGCCTGTTTGTCGAAAAGAACAAATTTCGGTTGATGGTTGATAATGGAAGATTTGAGAGAAAGGTTACGCGAGTTGATGTGATAGATAGTGAATGTGTACAAATCTATTTAACAGAAGAAACCTGTGTCTTCATTTATTTAGATACTATTGAATATGTTTATGTTGATTGGGTTTTTGGGCAGGTGTCCAATTTGAGATCGGATGGTATAAAGCAGTGGAGTGTGGGTAGTAAAAGATATGAGCTGGAGTATGAGGATGAATTCAAGACTCTATCTTTTTATTTGGATTGATTTGAATAGTGCTTATCGTTATTTCTGGTTTTTTTAAATGTTATAATTAACTCTATGAAGGCAATTACGCTTTCATATCATATGGTGAAGAAAGATGAAATTTAAAAATGACGATGATAAATTTACGGCTGTTTTGGTGGAGGTGATGAGAAGAACAAAGGAATTAAATGCGACTGAGTATGATGATTACTTTAAGAGAACATTTTCAGAGACGTATGTTCAAGAAAAGGGAGAAATATTAAAAGGGTTAGGGTTGAATGCTAGTTTGATGGGTAATTTTCACCCGTCTGATTGGGTGGTTGATCGTGCCTTGGGTAAGGCTCAAATTCTTGACTTGATTATAAATAAACCCGCGCTAAAGGTATTAAAGGATCGAGTTGCATCAGGTGTTATTGTAGTTGACGGGACTACGGAGTATTATCCAACTGTAAAATTCGAAAGCAACATATATTTCTCAAAATCTTTGGGAGACTCTATTTTGGAGTTGATTCCAAGTGATGGCCCAAAAGGATTATTAGGAAAAGGTGCAAATGTTTTTGTTAAGCACAATTTTGGAAGACAAGATGTATTTGTTCCAGATTTGATGAGCGGCCTTTTAGAGGCTCAAGGAATCGTTGAGTCCGTCGAAAAGAATTTCGGTGTAGATGCTAAGCCAACCAAAAAGTCTAGGCTCAAAATGTGATGAATCATGCTGTACAAGGAAACGACCGCCTCCTAGAGGCGTTTTTTTTGTCTAAAAAAGCCCGCAAAAACGGGCTGTGATCGACTTTTCAACCTTTCGTTCTCGTAGGGTCAGCGCTACGCGGGTACGTGCGTTCTTCCTGGATGGTGCCATCTTCCCTGTGGATTTTCAGGGATGCGGTTTTGCCTTCTAAAAACTCAACCGCTAGCTTGATGATTTCTGCCTTGGTATCTGCAGTTTTCGACGCCCTTTCAGCACCTTGCTTCTTAAGAATCCAATGGTCGCCAGACTTTGTGATGTGGTAGTTATCCATGAAGCCTCCTATTTTTTGAGTCCAATCATTCGACGCATATCAGCAGTGATCGTTTGTTTTATTTTGCCGTAGTCCTTCCATGGGTCTTCACCCAGCTCGCCAAGCCGTTCATGGAGGTTATGTATGTTCCACATGTTCGCGCCCTTTATTGCCTACACGATTCTTCGGGCCTGATACGGCTGAAAAGCGATCAGGAATGAGCTTGGCCATGTGCTGAGCTAAACCCTTTCACTGTGTCCCAGTCGTCCTTGGGGGCCGCCCATCCCTGGCGGCGAGAACGAGTCTGGGGGCTGGTTGATCCTTCAGGGTTTGTATCAACATGCAGTCTTTAACCGACCCGCATTCCGCTATCTTGGGGCTGATGCGATGGCTAGCCGTCATCTAAAGAAGGTAAAGTAGGGGATTGATTTAGCCGTCCCTGGAACCCTTTTCGAATGCCTCTATTGTCTTGGTTTAACCGTGATGCCGACCTGACGAGAGCTGCCCTAGCGCCTTACCGTCTGCTTGAGCCGGTTGCTGAACTGTCTCATGGAGAGCCTGACTCTCCGAACATGCTGATCGAAGGCGATAACCTCGACGCGCTCAAGGCGCTTCTTCCGTACTACGCTGGTCAGGTGAAATGCATCTTCATCGATCCGCCTTACAACACGAAATCCGCCTTCGAACGTTACGATGACAACCTAGAACACTCGAAATGGCTGTCGATGATCTATCCACGGCTTGAGCTTCTACGTGAGCTGATGAGTCAAGAAGGCTCGATCTGGATAACAATTGACGATAACGAAGCCCATTACCTGAAAGTCATTTGCGATGAGATTTTTGGTCGTAAAAATTTCATTGCTGAAATCATTTGGCAGAAACGCACGTCTCGCGAAAACCGTGCCGCTGTAGGCTCGTCTCATGACACGATGCTTGTCTACGCAAAAATGGAAGCTTCCAAGTGGAAGAAGTATCGGAACCTGCTTCCATCCAACGACAAGGGCTACGGAAATCCAGATAATGACCCGCGTGGTCCGTGGCGGTCGATTCCGTTCTCGGCTCAAGGTTTCAGACCCAACCAAATGTATCCAATCACCAGCGATTCAGGTGATGTTCACTTGCCTCCGAAAGGCCGTTGCTGGGGATCGGTTGAGCCAGAATTCAATCGGTATCGTTCCGAAAACCGCGTCTATTTCCCAAAGGACGGTAAGGGTAAACCCCGCTTGAAGCGGTTTCCCTGGGAGGACGAAGGACTTGTTCCCATGACGCTTTGGCATGCCATGGACGCTGGCACTACAGAGGAAGCAAAAAAGGAAATCTTGGCTCTGTTCCAGGATGTTGAAGCCTTTGATACTCCGAAACCTGAACGCCTTCTAAGACAGGTTCTGGAAGTGGCGAGCAAGCCTGGTGATTTGGTACTCGACAGCTTCCTTGGTTCCGGCACCACGGCTGCAGTGGCGCACAAAATGAAGCGCAATTGGATTGGCATTGAGATGTCCGCAAACGCTAGGCTTTTCTGCGGTCCACGCTTGCTTCAGGTTGTGAACGGGGAACAGGGTGGTATCTCAGAAGCCTTGGGCTGGAATGGCGGCGGAGGCTACCGTTACTACAAGTTGGGTGTTCCAGTTTTCGATGACGCTGGTCACATCAGAGAAGGTATTTCCTTTGAGCAGTTAGCGGCTCACGTATGGTTTGCTGAAACAGGCACGGCTCGGTCGTCATCCGCTGAAAAATCTCCCTTCCTTGGTGAGCATCAGGGCACGTCTTATTTTCTGCTGTTCAACGGCATACTCGGTGATCTGACTGCGGCAGGAGGCAATGTCCTGACCAAGCGAATACTCAAAGCTTTGCCAAAGACTGATGGTCCTATGGTGATTTACGGGGAGGCGTGCGCAATTCCGTCTGAGCTTCTTTTGGAATCGAAGATTACTTTCCGGCAAACCCCATACGACATTAAGGCTCGCTGACCATGGCTCTAACTCTAAAGCTGTATCAAAACCGCGCATTGTCTAGCCTTGAAAAATTTCTCGACGCGGCTCGTTTAGAAGGACCATCGAAGGCGTTTGAGCAAACTGTTGATGCTGGGCTTGTCAGTGAATACAAACTGATGCCTGGTTTGCCTGAAATACCTTACGTTTGTCTGCGGATTCCTACCGGTGGCGGCAAGACGGTGATGGGTGCCCATATCATCCAAATCTGCGGTTCGTCTTACCTCGAGCGCCAATACCCAGTTGTTCTCTGGATGGTGCCGACTACACAGATTAAGAATCAAACGATTGAAGCTTTTCGTGACCATCGCCACCCGTATCGCCAGGAACTTGATGATGCTTTTGGTGGGCAGGTCGCGGTTTTCGATGTGGCAGAATTCACCCGTATACGTCCGGCAGATTTGATCACGAAGGTCTGCGTGGTGATCTCCACAGTGGCTGCTTTACGTGTCGATAAAGAAGAAGGGCGAAAGGTCTACGAGCATCACGAGGATCTTGAGGGGCATTTCACAGGATCTGCCAAACAGCTCGAACATCTTGATAAAGGGAAAGACGGGAAAGCCGTTGCCTCTTTCGCTAACCTTCTCAAGCTTCATGGTCCATTGGTCATCATGGATGAAGCGCACAACGCCACAACACCGCTTTCGTACACTGTGTATGAGCGTCTAGGTCCAAAGGCTGTGGTAGAGCTTACAGCTACCCCTGATGTGTCCAGCTCGAACGTACTGGTCAGTGTTTCTGCATTCGAGCTAAAAGCAGAAAACATGATCAAATTCCCTGTGATCCTGAAGGAACATAATGGGGAATGGCAGGTTGCAGTGAGCAGTGCAGTAGCTCGGCGCAAATCCCTTTCGAAGACCGCACTCGGTGAACCGGAATACATTCGTCCAATCCTGCTGATCCAGGCTGAAAATGCTAAGAGCGAAGCGACGGTTGAAGAGGTAAAGCAGCACCTCATCGACACTGATGGGGTGGACGAAAAAGCTATTGCTATCGCGACCGGCACACAGCGGGAAATTGATGGGATTGACCTATTTGCCAAAGACTGTCCCATAGAAGTCATCATCACCAAACAGGCGTTGAAAGAAGGCTGGGACTGCTCGTTTGCCTACGTTTTCTGTTCCGTCGCGCAGGTGAAATCTGACAAAGATATTCAGCAGCTTCTTGGTCGTGTCCTGCGCATGCCATATGCAGTACCTCGGCGTCAGGAAGCAATGAGCAAAGCCTATGCTCATGTCACTACAGATACGTTTGGCCGTGCTGCTGGCGAATTGACCCAATCGCTCATCAGTATCGGCTTCAATCCGATGGAAGCGGCGGCTGCAATCCGTAAGGAAAAGACTGCAGAACTTCCTCTGCAAGGTGGGCAAGTCGGTACGCCAGAATTACCGGTCACGAAGGTTGAAGTCTCCAAAGCCCCTGATTTCACCAAGATCCCAGAGCGCGACCACGAGCGAGTCGTTTTCGTGCTTTCATCTGATGGACCTGGTGGGACGATTGAGCTGACGGACGAGTTGGATTTACTGACTGTTGAAGCCATCGTTTCTAGCGTTTCTGGCAAGGAAAAAAAGGCTGCAATTGCCGCTGAAGTTGAACGGCACCAACAAATGACCGTCGCTGCAAAAGCTCCTAGTGAGCGGGGCGTCGTGTTTCAGGTTCCACGCCTTTACTCAGTTGAGCAGGGGGAGCTTGAGCTTGTAGACCGTGGTGCTGTCTCTGCCTCATTCAGTTGGGATCTGCTGTCGTCACCACCAGACCTGTCGTCTTTCCGGTTTGATGAATCGAGTATGACTTTTGAGGTTTATCTCGATGACAAAACAGTTCAGTTCCAGAATGTGAAAGACGATGTCGGTACTTATCTTCCTGGATTTGCGCAGGACCGTACCGTTTCGGACCTGATTGGTTGGTTGGATCAAGAAATCCGTGAGCCATCTATCAAACAGCCTGTGCTTCGCGAGTGGTTACGCCGTGCAGTAATGGGACTGATTGATGATCGTGGATTCTCGCTATCCCAACTGTTGAAAGGACAGTTCATCCTTCGTAGGAAGCTTGGTGAGCAACTGTTGCTTGCGAAGAAAATCGCCTACGACAAGGGCTTTCAACAGGCACTGTTCCATGATGATTTGGAGCTGGTAACGTCCTCAGAACCCGACCATGCGTTTACTTATCCTGCTGACATGGCGTTGTATCCTGCTACCTCGTACTACTCTGGATCATTCAAGTTCAAGAAGCACTACTACCCGTTCCCCGGCATGCTTCCTTGGAAAACGTCGAAGGGGGAGGATGCAGAGGAATACCTTTGTGCGCAGGCAATTGAGCTTCTGGATGAAGTCGAATTTTGGGTAAGGAATCTTGTTCACGCTACCCAGTTCTGGATGCCGACAGCGACACAACGGACCTATCCAGACTTTGTAGCTCGTCTCAAGGACGGACGCCTGTTCGTGATTGAGTACAAGGGAGGCGACCGTGTGAGCAATGATGACAGTAAAGAGAAGCGCCTCATCGGTGAGCTTTGGGCTAAAAAATCCGGGGGTAAGGGGATTTACCTTATGGCGCAGAAAAAGGACGATCAGGGTCGAGGGTTGCGAGATCAGCTGTTGGATGCGATCCGGAAAGGCTAATCATTCCTGAAATGGTTCAAGATTCTGTTCAAAGATTTTTTATCGATGGACATTGATAAATTCGTCTTGGTCGGTCCCTGTCCTTACAGCTCCTTCTGAATCCGCACCCTCCGAGCTGAAAGCACCTCTTAGAGCTATTCATAGGTTCCACCTTCAACATGCCCCGGCGTCATTCGACGGGGCATTGAGAGGTCGTACATGCAGCATAAAATTATTGGTCAGTGCTAACCGGTGGAGGTAAGGGAGGATAGGCTACTATCGACTTCCAGCCACTACATTTAAAGGGATAGAAATGCATAGCGCCGCTCTCGACACCCAGCTTTTCATGAAAATGCCTATTCATTGTGATGAAACTGGTTCTAATGGAATCGTATATTTCAAGGACGTTCAACCCCATCCACTTACACTCGATGATTGGTTGGTTTTTTCTGATTCGAAAGACTTAAAGATTAAAATTGCTGGTGTCGTTGCTGGAAAACCTGATTGGGATAAAACATTTCCTCCCGTTGGCAATAGATTCCAAGCTGACTTTGCGGTCGGGCCAAGTTTAAAAAATTCTTGTTTTGCTTTGGTTAAAGGCGGATGGGTGCCTATATTTTATGCTTTTTCTAAAGGGAATATAATTGCCGACAGAAATTTGGTTTCTGATATTCAAGCTAGATTTTCAAATGGTGAAATGTCTTCTGAAAGGGAGCATAACGATTTTTTAGATTACATCTGTGACAAGAACTGTTCATGCACTATTCATACAATATCTTATGCGCTGGAAAGTAATGAACGTAAATTACCATCGCCTGAGAAAATTATTGAGCAACATAAAGCAGCTTTTAAGACTCTTTCCGAAGCTTTGCCCCATGTGAAAATCTGGCCGAAATCTGATGCTGATCTACAGTACTTACTGGATATTGCTGATAAGTACCGTGTGTATTTCTCCGAAGGGGTACGGTTACTTATAAAATTAGCACCCTTAATTGTGAATTCACCTGCTCGAAATAGAAAGGTGGAAAAATGGAAAGCTATGGCTGCAATAGCTAAAGCTGAAAATATTTCAGTCAACAATATTGCGTTCCTTGCTTGTTTAAGCGCTTCATCTGCTAATCAAAGCTTCAATCCAGCACAGAAGCTTATTAAGCCGAAAGTAGGTTACACAGAAGAAGATGCGTACAACTCTATGTATGATCTTTTTTTGATTATGCTTACTAACGTTCTCCAGACACAAGCCCCAGAGCTAAAGGTCACTCTTGTCACTCGCGATAAAAATTTGGCCTTCTTTTGGATGGGGCTTACCTTTGCAGATCCATCAAGCCCTGGTCAGCAGATGATTGGCCTTCACCAAAAGTTATTGCCAGTTTCCGAGACGGAGTTAGAAGAACTCGCGATCATTTTAGGCGAAGGCCGGGTTAACCCTTCTTGGACCGTTCCACCTTCACTAAAATATTAGTTTGGTGCCTTCATTTTTTAATGAATTTCTCAGCATTGGAGTCATCCAAATTTCTATCTGCAGTCAGATGGGGGAAGGGTGAGTGACCTAACCTCTAATATCAGGAAAAGGTTTATGTGTGGTCGATTCGTGATGTTTAGAAGCCTTGATGAGTATGTGCAGGAGCTTGATCCACAACGCGACCTCTTCACAAGCGCTGACACCACGCCTGTTGAGCGATACAACATCGCCCCTTCAACTGATGTGCCAATCATCCATGCCGAGCCTGACGGCCCGCAGATCTCGCCAGTGCATTGGGGTTGGAAGAGGGAGGTGTCTTGGCCGAAGCCCAAGGTTGTGCAGCCTATCAACGCACGCATAGAGACCATTGCGAAGGGTAGGTTCTACAAGGATCTGTTCCCTGACCACAGGGCCTTGGTAATGGCTGACGGCTGGTACGAATGGGTCAAAGAACCGGGTGATGAGAAGAAGCAACCCTTCTTCATCAGGTTGAAGAGCCACAAGCCTATGTTCTTCGCTGGACTGGCCCAGGTAGAGCCAGGTCCATCGCCTGATGAGCCACCGGGCTTTTTAATCATCACTGCGGATGCTGATGGCGGGATGGTAGACGTACATGATCGTAGGCCCGTGGTTCTTTCTCCCGAGCTTGCGCGGGAATGGCTTTCCCAAGATCTGACGAAAGAACGCGCCAAGGAAATCGCAAGAGACCTTGGGCAACCTGCAGAAGATTTTGAGTGGTATCCCGTCTCAAAAGACGTTGGCAATGTGAAGAATAAAGGCGAGTATCTGATTAAGTCGATTACATGAACAAGTAGAGACAGGGCTGTGTAGCGGAAACAGTGAAGCCTAGGTGATTGAAGCATAAAAGGAATTTTCAGATGAATCGTAAATTCAATTCACCTGTGGAAAAAGCCGCTTTGGATTTTGCCTATATTTTGATGGTGAAGTCTGCAACCTATCCAGTCTATATTAATACCAATAATACGCACATGGAGCCTGATGGTTCGCTGTTATTCCGTGCGCTGAACATTGAAACTCTCGAAAGTGAAAATCTATACCACTCAATGATGCACTATGAGTGTCTCGGTAAATTAGATTTCTTCAATATAGGCGAAGTGCTTACCGAAAAAGCACAGAAGAAAATGATTCAGCTTTGCCAGAAGCGGTCCTGCCTACCTCATTCATTTACCTTTGTTGAGCTAATGGCTCAGATCGATGTGTTTAGCAGTATTGAAGAAAATACGGCAAAAGATGAAGCTGAATTTGTTAAGCATAATCTTGAGATTAACTTTTCTGAATGCTTCCAAACCGATGAGTGTCGATTTATAGCCTATAACACTTCCTACGACCGTGAGCTTACCAGCGGTTATAAAATGGTAGAGGAAGGGTTTCAACGATTAGCATTCGATCTAACCTTGCTAGTTGGTGTTGCTAAAGATTGAAATATTTTTGAGTGAAAATCCTTAACGGTGATTTTTGCTAATTCCGTTTGGTATAATTTGACTCATAAACAAAACTATATTTACTATGGCTAAAATTAAATTCAAATCTGATGAAGAATATCTTAGGTATTTTGAAGGGTTGATTGATTCTTTAAGGCATATAGCCCGTGATTACGGTTATTGCGTATATGGATTATCTTACAAAGATTATTTAGGAAGAACTGTAATTTCTCTGGACTACTATGATGTAAAACTAGATTCGATGGTGAGCTGGGATCTGGTCAAAGAAGTAGGGGTTGCTGTTCGAAGATTCAAGAACAAAGAGGTATTGCTTTTTCGTGGCGAGACAGTAATAACTCATAAGCAGATAAAATATTTAAAAGAAATTGAATTACAAGCCTCCTAGATTGAAGTTTGGTTTTATAAAGTGGTATAATTGTGTGTATAACAATTTATCCATTTATGACTAAAAGAAAAGCTACAAAAAATAAAGGTGCGTTACCTGAAGGTTCTCAGCCAGTTGCTGAAATGCAAAATGACGATCTAGATTTTTCATTCCTTATTGAAGAAGATCTAATAGACGCAAAGAATAATAAGGATGACTGCATTGATTCAAATGATGATTTTGCTATAAACGGTCTTGAATATGACTGGTTAGAAAATTCAGTTAAAGAATATACTAAATTGAAAACAGAATTTTTTAGCTCATATTCTGAATCAGTAAGAGAAGAATTGGTAGAGGTAATTGCTAGTATCCGAAGGATCAAAGCTGAAAATTATGGTTATCAATTTGAGGTTAAGAAGGATCGGGTTTTAGGGTACTCTGAATATATATATGCTAAGTCCTTTTATGTTCCTTGTTTTCTTTTGAGGCTGCTTGAAGAATATGGATTTGAAGCAGAAGTTTCAGAGCTGGAAATCAAAGAGCCTGATAAAAATGTCACTTCGGATGTTATTAGGTTTCGTAAAGATCTGATTTTATCAAGAAAGGATGGTTCGTTTGTTTTTTCTTGCTGCTTTAGAAGGTCGCTGAAAAACTTTTTAGATATTTCTATAAGCTATGGGCACCTCGCATGGAGGTTTCCGGCATTCATAGAGGGTCTGTATAATGATAATTCGTGTAACAATAATTTGATAAAGTGCGATGAGGAATCCATTCGTACTCTAGATGTAGCTGAAGTTTCTCTTTTAAGTTATGAGAGGCTAAATAATAAAATATACGAGGATTGTAAAATTAGGTATAAATAACAATCTTATATTAAAAAATAAGCCTCCTTTTAGGAGGTTTTATATTTACTCATGCTCCCGGTCAGTCCGGAAGGGATTGGGCCTAAACGTGCTGGGCTGTCAGCTTCACACCTAGCGCATTCACAAGCTTCAACACTGTGTCATAACGGGGCTTTGCGCCCGGTGCCAATGCTTTGTACAGGCTCTCACGATTGATACCAGCATCCTTGGCAAGCTGGCTCATGCCACGAGCCTTGGCGACTTCCTGCAGAGCGCGAAGGAACACGTCAGGGTTTGGGTCTTCCAAAGAAATGGTCAGGAATTGAGCAATCTCGTCCTCGTTGGTGAGGTACTGGGATGCATCAAATGCTTTGAGTTCTCTCATTTTACGTCTCCTTGCTCGATCTCATCGAGGATGGATTTGGCAAGCTTGATGTCTCGTTTCTGTGATGACTTATTGCCGCCACACAGTAGCAGGTAAACGACCTCGCCACGGCGCGTGTAGTACACACGGTATCCCGGCCCGACGAAGATCCGCATTTCGCTGATGCCTTCGCCCACCGGCTCACAGTCACCAAAATTACCCGCCTCGTAAGCGTACGCCGAACTCACCTTGCGCGACTCAGGCAGGCGCCCACTGATGCGGCAGCAGTTGGCCGACCTCACTCGCCCGTTGCGTCGGCAGGCGTGTCAGCACGTCCTTGAGATAGGCATACGGATCATGCCCGTTCATGCGGGCCGACTGGATCAGGCTCATGATTGCTGCCGCGCGTATGAGCAGAAGCTTCTGCGCAAAGGCTTATGCATGCGCATGGGCGGGCTGCCATACTCCAGAGACCATTCAGGATGAATTGTGTCCAGCATGAAGAGTATCGCCAGTCATATCGAAGCCAGCGTGATTGCCCAGGCACTGGATCAGTCAGTGAATGCCGTTTTGCTTACCGAGGCACACGAGGGCGAGGGTGGGCACCGTATCGTATATGCCAATGCCGCATTTTTGCGCATGACTGGCTATGGCGAAGAAGAAATTCTGGGACAAAACCCGCGCATCCTTCAGGGGCCTGATACTTGCGGCGAGGTCATCAGGCGCCTTCGTCAGTGCCTGGCGGACGGCACATTCTTTCAGGGTTCGACCATCAACTATCGCAAGGACGGTCGCCCGTACGTTGTCGAGTGGAGTGTTTCGCCTGTGCGCGGTGCGTCCGGTGAGATCACTCATTTTCTATCGCTTCAGCAGGACATCAGTGGCCTGATCGCCGCACAGAAGGCCACACAGCTGTTCGACCGTGTACTAAACGCTACCGATGATGGTGTCGTCATCACGGACAGTCGCGGCACCATTGAGTTTGTTAACAAGGGTTTTGAAGAAATCACCGGATACGGCCTGACCGAGGTGCTCGGTCGCAATCCCAGCATGCTCAAGTCCGGGGAGCAGAATGCCGATTTCTACACAGAGATGTGGAACACCCTGAAGCAGGGGCATTCATACAAAGGCACCTTTGTGAACCGGGGCAAGAATGACCAGCTGATCTACTGCGACGAGACCATCACTCCGCTTACCGATGAGAACGACACCATCACCCATTACGTCAGCATCTTTCGCGACCTGACCACAAGGGTTCTGGAAGAACAGATGTTCCGCGAGATGGTGCGTTTTGATGGCCTGACTGGGGCGCTGACCCGGACGGCTGGAGAGCTGGCGCTGGAGAATGCCTTTATGCAGTCGCGCGGCAGCAAACTGCCCATGTCGATTGCCCTGGCGGATATCGATCACTTCAAGCAGGTCAACGATCAGTGGGGTCACAGCACGGGTGATGTGGTACTCAAAACGGTTTCGGGAAATTTGATTGCCGCGCTCAGGGCCAATGACAGTGTCATTCGCTGGGGCGGTGATGAGTTCTTACTGATCTTTGGCGGCTGCGATCTGAGTCATGCCCTGCTGCTGGCCGAGCGCTGTCGCCAGGCTGTAGCGGACAGCCAGCACGAGAATGTCGGAGTTGTCACGTTATCGATTGGTCTGGGCGAGCTGCGGCCGGATGAGGCGCTGGCGGATCTGATCGAGCGTGTTGACCAGCCCCTTTATCGGGCGAAAAAGACTGGCCGTAATCAGACGCAGGTATCAACCGCCGAAGAGCCGCCTGCAGTGGGAATATAGCCTGCATAAATCCAGCCTTGCCCCATAGCAGGGGCAAGGCTGCAGCATGCTCAGTTGCCGCGATAGGTTGAAAAGCCGTACGGGCTCAGCAGGAGCGGAATGTGGTAGTGAGGCACGCTGCCATCGGCTTCGAAAATCACCGGCACTTCAGGGAAGAAGGTGGCCGACTGATGCTTCTTGGTAAGCGTACGCCGAACTCACCTTGCGCGACTCAGGCAGGCGCCCACTGATGCGGCAGCAGTTGGCCGACCTCACTCGCCCGTTGCGTCGGCAGGCGTGTCAGCACGTCCTTGAGATAGGCATACGGATCATGCCCGTTCATGCGGGCCGACTGGATCAGGCTCATGATCGCCGCCGCGCGTTTGCCGCTGCGTAGCGACCCGGCAAACAACCAGTTCGAGCGCCCCAGGGCCCATGGACGAATCTGGTTCTCGACCTGGTTATTGTCGATGGGCACAGCACCATCCTCGACATAGCGAGTCAGTGCCTGCCAGCGTTTAAGGCTGTAATCCAAGGCTTTCGCCGTGGCCGATCCGTTGGGCACAAGATCACGCTGGGCCAGTATCCAGTCATGCAGTGTATCGAGGATCGGTGAAGCCTTTTCCTGTCGTATTCGCCAGCGTTCTTCATCGCTCATGTCCCGTGCTTGCCGTTCGATTTCGTACAGGCTGCCCATCGCGTGCAGTGCTTGTTCGGCCAACTGGCTTTTGTTTGCAGCGTGCAGATCGAAGAACTTGCGGCGGGCGTGGGCCATGCAGCCGATTTCGGTAATGCCTTGCTCGAAGCTGGCCTTGTAGCCAGCGAAGTCGTCGCAGACCAGCTTGCCATTCCACTGACCAAGAAAATTGCGCGCATGCTCGCCGGCACGGCTGGGACTGAAGTCATACACCACGGCCTTCAGATCGGCGAAGGGTGTGGTGCTGTAGGCCCAGACGTAAGCCCGATGGGTTTTCTTCTCGCCTGGGGTGAGCATTTGCACCGGGGTTTCGTCAGCGTGGATCACGCGTTGGCCCAGCACGGCTTCGCGCAGGGCATCGACTAGCGGCTGGAGCTGCACGCCGGTTTGTCCGACCCACTGCGCCAGTGTCGAGCGAGCGATGGCCAGGCCGGCACGGCCAAAGATTTTCTCTTGCCGATATAGCGGCAAGTGGTCGGCGAATTTGGCCACCATCACGTGAGCCAGAAGGCCGGCGGTGGGGATGCCCTTGTCGATCACCTGGGCCGGCACGGGGGCCTGGATCAGTGTTTCGCACTGGCGACAGGCCCATTTCCCACGCACATGCTGTTCGACGGTGAAAACGCCCGGCGTGTAATCCAGCTTTTCGCTGATGTCTTCACCGATGCGTTGCAGCTGGCAGCCGCAGGCGCATTGGGTGTTCTCCGGTTCGTGGCGGATCACGGTGCGCGGAAATTGTGCCGGCAGCGGTGTGCGCTTGGGCTGTTGGCGGGGTTCGGCTGGAGCAACCGGGGGATTGACAGCTTTCAGCTCCGCCTCGATGGCGGCGATGTCAGTGTCGAGCAGGTCGTCCAGCAAGCTACCCTGGTCAGGGCTCAGTTGCTCGCTACGCTTGGCAAACTTGTGCCGTTTGTACCAAGCGATTTCGTGTGTGAGCTGCTCAATGATGGTTTGATCACGGTGGATTTTCTGTAACCGTCCGGCCAGCACCCTCTCCTGACAGCCCTCCAAATTGGCCAAGATAGTGGACACCATTTTTTAGTGGACACTATCTTGGATACAGTTGCCCCAGCCCGTCGAGCCGGTCGCCGCCCCAACTTTCCGCTGGACTTTAAACGCCAAGTCGTCGAGGCCACCTTCCAGCCTGGCGCCTCCGTGTCATTGATCGCTCGCGAACATGACGTCAATGCCAATCTGGTCTTTCGCTGGCGGCAGCAATACCAAGAAGGGCTATTCGGCCCGGTCAGCCAGAGTGCTTCGTTTTTGCCAGTCCAGGTGATCGAGGCGCCAATGGATCTGCCGCCAGTCTTCCAGCCACAGGCAGAGTGTCATTCCGAGATCGCAGTTGAGGTAGGAAAAGCCAAGTTGCGTATCACCGGAGCACCAGACCCGCAGACGCTGCAACTCGTCTTGCAGCAGTTAGTGCGATGATTGCCCCTCCCGCTGGAACCCGTATCTGGATCGCCGCTGGCGTCACGGACATGCGTCGTGGCTTCGACGGTTTGGCGGCCATGGTGCAGACTCAACTGGAAGCCGATCCCTTCTCCGGTCAGATCTTCGCCTTTCGCGGACGGCGTGGTGACCGGATCAAACTGTTGTGGTGGGATGGCGACGGCTTGTGCCTGTTTTGCAAACGGTTGGAGCAAGGACGCTTTGTCTGGCCGCAAGCAACCAGCGGCAGCGTGTCGCTGACGACCGCGCAGTTGTCGATGCTGTTGGAGGGCATTGATTGGCGCCGGCCAATTCGTACAGCACCCGTCCTCGCGGTCTGACTTGCCGCGCTGAAAAAATCCCCAGTAATATTCGGGCATGACCCTCGTGACCGACTCCCTGCCGAATGATCTTCAAGCCTTGAAGGCGCTGATCGCTGCCCAGCACGCAGAGATTGAGCGCTTGAAGATGATGATCGCCAAGCTGCGTCGTACGCAGTTCGGTCGCAGCTCCGAGCAACTGGAAGCGATGATCGACCAGCTCCAGTTGAGCCTTGATGAGCTGCAAATCAGCCAAGCCGAAATGACACCTCCAGTCGAGCCGGCACCTCGCGCAGTTTCGCGCCGTAAACCATTGCCTGAACACCTACCTCGCGAAACCCACGTTCATCAGCCCGAGTCGCAATGCACTGGCTGCGGTGGGACGCTTCGCCATTTAGGTGAGGATGTGTCCGAAGTGCTTGAGTACGTTCCGGCACGTTTCAAAGTCATTCGCCATGTCCGTCCGAAGTGGGTTTGCCGCTGCTGCGAGCACTTCGCCCAGGTGCCGGCACCGAGTCGCCCGATCGCCCGAGGTCTTGCCGGCCCAGGGTTGTTGGCCCATGTGCTGGTCTCGAAGTTTGTCGATCATTTGCCGTTGTATCGGCAGTCCGAGATCTACGCCCGTGAGGGCGTGGAGCTGGAGCGCTCAACCCTGGCCGACTGGGTTGGCCAGAGCAGTCAGTTGCTGCGACCACTGATCAACGCCCTTGAGCACCACGTCATGAGCGGACACAAAGTCCATGCCGACGACACGCCGATTGGCGTGCTCGCGCCGGGCAACGGCAAGACCAAATCGGCGCGCCTGTGGACGTACGTGCGGGACGACCGACCTACGGGGGACGCGACACCGGCGGCGGTCTGGTTTGCCTACTCGCCGGATCGCAAGGGGCAACATCCCCGCGCGCATCTCAAGCGCTTCAGCGGGATCTTGCAGGCGGACGGCTATGCCGGTTTTGCTCAACTATATGCCACGGGCACCATTGAGGAAGCGGCGTGTTGGGCTCACGCCCGGCGCAAGTTTTACGAGGTCTACAAAGACCTGGCTTCACCACTTGCCGCCGAGGCGCTGCAACGGATTGCGGCCCTGTATGCCATCGAAAGCGAGATTCGAGGGCAACCGCCCAACCTGCGAAAAGTGGTTCGGCAAAGCCGAGCCAGTCCGCTGCTGGAACAACTCCACGCGTGGCTCAACCAGACGCTGACTCAACTGTCGAAAAAATCGGCATTGGGCGGTGCGATTCTCTATGCCCTCAATCGGTGGCAGGCCTTGGTGCGCTATTGCGATGACGGGCGAATTGAGATCGACAACAACGCTGCCGAACGCGCGCTACGTGCTGTCGCGCTAGGCAGAAAAAATTATCTGTTCGTCGGTTCCAACGCCGGCGGCGAACGAGCGGCTGCGATTTACAGCCTGGTGGGTTCAGCCAAACTCAACGACCTGAACCCGCAAGCCTATTTGACACACGTGCTGGAGCGCATCGCCGACCACCCGATCAATCGGGTCGACGAACTGCTGCCCTGGAACGTTTCTCTCGCCTCCACGGAACTCTGCGAGGCCGCCTGATCCATGGTCAAAACTGTTCGCTTGCCAAAACCCGAACCTGATTTGTTGCTACTGCACATTGAATTGAAGTGGATCGAACCTGCCATCTGGCGCCGTGTGGCGGTGCCCGAGAACATCACCTTAGGCAAATTGCACGCGGTGATCCAGATCGCAATGGGCTGGCACGATGACCATCTGCATGAGTTTGAAATAGCTGGTGAGAGTTACGGTATTCCCGACTCCGATGGATGGGGGCCTCCCGTGAACTCGGAGACCCGCAAGACTCTGATCAAAGCGTTGAACGGGAAAAGGACATTCCGCTAGGTCTATGACTTTGGCGATGGCTGGGATCACCGGATCAAAGTCGGAAAGAGAAATCCGATGCCCACTCCGTAGGACATTGAGTCGAAATCCAATCACGATGTTCTCATTGGAAGGGTCTGCAACAGATGTCGATTAAGCTCCTGGCCCACGCCGAACGCCTCTTGGACGCTTACGATAGTCAATCCTTGATGCTTGGAGGCCCAATCTTCTGCCGCTGGGATAGATGCGAAGAAATGCACATGGCAACAGAAGGACTGACGAACGTCGGCCGCCTCCTGCGGCAATACCAGTGACACTGCCACGTCGGCAGGTTCAACAGCCTGTATCTCGCTGGGTGAAACCGTAAGCGAAACGGGTGCTCCAGTTGCAGCGCAATGCGACGAGACGCGAGCTGTACGGCCGATTAACGCCGGGAGCATCAGGGTGTCCAGCGCGCACCAGGCATACAGCCGGCGGTTGTCAATTTCCAAGACATGCGACGTCTCGCGCAAGGTGAGGACATAGCCGATGATGTTCCCATCGTTGTCGTATTCGGTACTGGTGGCTTGTTCGAGCACAGCCGCCACTTGCTCAGCGGGCCAGCCAAGAGTCCTGGCAAGCGTAGTTCGCGAAATCGGGCGTCCCTTGGCAAGTTCACCCAGTAGCGCGACCAAGAACTCCGCAAAACCTTTGGGCCGGTTGGTCGGGGTGAGACGTTCGGCGATCTCGGTAATGTAGCGGGCAAATTTCATGGTGCTCTCCATTCATCCAGCGCAGCAGGACAATTGCTTTACGTCCTTGGTGAAAGTCTGCGCCGCGAGCTTCAGGCCCTCGACCATGGTTAGGTAGGGGAACAACTGGTCGGCCAGCTCCTGCACGGTCATGCGGTTGCGAATAGCCAGCACCGCCGTCTGAATCAGCTCGCCCGCTTCCGGGGCCACCGCCTGCACGCCGAGCAACCGACCAGAACCCGCTTCGGCGACCAGCTTGATGAACCCTCGCGTGTCGAAGTTGGCCAGCGCACGCGGCACGTTGTCCAGGCTCAGCGTGCGACTGTCGGTTTCGAGGCCTGCGCGCTGTGCTTCCGCTTCGCTGTAACCGACGGTGGCCACCTGCGGATCGGTGAACACCACCGCCGGCATGGCATCGAGATTAAGCGTAGCTTCGCCGCCGGTCATGTTGATCGCCGCACGGGTGCCAGCCGCCGCCGCGACGTAGACGAACTGCGGCTGGTTGGTGCAGTCGCCGGCTGCATAGATATCCACTGCGCTACTGCGCATGCCCTGATCGATCTGAATGGCGCCGCGTTCATCCAACAGTACACCCGCCGCTTCCAGGTTCAGGCTTTGGGTGTTGGGCGTGCGGCCGGTGGCGACGAACAGTTGGTCGGCGCGCAGTTCACCGTGGTTGGTGGTCAGTACGAATTCGCCGTTGGCGTGGGTCACCTGACTGGCTTGTGTCTGCTCAAGCACGTCGATGCCCTCCATGCGGAAGGCTGCGGTCAGCGCCTCGCCGATGGCCGGATCTTCGCGGAAGAACAGCGAGTTGCGCGCCAGGATGGTGACGCGGCTACCCAGCCGGGCAAAGGCTTGCGCCAGCTCCAAGGCCACCACGGATGAGCCGATCACGGCGAGCCGTTGCGGAATACTGGCGCTGGCCAGTGCCTCCTCCGAGGTCCAATAGGGGGTGTCTTGCAGCCCGCGAATCGGCGGCACGGCCGCACCGGCGCCGGTAGCGATCAGGCAGCGGTCGAACGCGACTTCGCGCCCGCCCCCCTCGACCAGTTCGACGCTGAGCGTGTGGCCGTCCTGGAAGCGAGCGGTGCCACGCAGCACGGTGATGGCTGGTGTGCTCTCCAGAATGCCTTCGTACTTGGCGTGACGCAGTTCGTCGACAAGGCCTTGCTGTTGCGCGAGCAGCCGCTCGCGCAGGACGGTCGGCGGCGTGGCGGGCATTCCGTCATCGAACGGACTCTCGCGGCGCAAATGAGCCACATGCGCGGCGCGAATCATGATTTTCGACGGCACGCAGCCGACGTTGACGCAAGTGCCGCCGATGGTGCCGCGCTCGATCAGAGTGACGCGGGCGCCGGCTTCCACCGCCTTCAAGGCGGCCGCCATTGCCGCACCGCCGCTGCCTATGACTGCAATGTGTAGCGCGTCGCCGTTTTTGCCGACCTCGGTGTCGCTGCGCAACCAGCCCAGCGCCTTATCGAGCTGGCCGGGGCGCGGTTGTAGCGAGGCGACTTCGAACGACGCTTGATACCCAAGGGCCTCGACGGCGGCTTGCATTTGTTCACGGCTGACAGCCGCGTCGGCCGTCATTTCGGCCTTCCCACCGGCGTAGGAGACGTCCGCCCGGTGCACGCCGGAGATTCCCTCCAGAGCATCTCTGACGCGGTCGGCACAGGAGGCGCAGGTCATACCGTGGATTCGCAGTGTGGTCATAGCGTTTACTTCCTCAAATGGGTCTCTTTGCGGCATTACTGTTTTGGCTGTGGTGGGCAGGCACCCGGGGCGCAACGGGGG